>CAMZLX010000026.1 GCA_947311795.1 uncultured Zetaproteobacteria bacterium | reverse complement strand
TTGGAAAGCGGAAGGCATCTTTTTTAAACAGGCGGGTGATGAAAAGGATTGCACTTCACAGCTTCGTGATGAGAATGCAGCGGCATCTGCGTCTAAGGTGGCAGCTATGCCGAAAGTTCGGACAGCACTTTTGGATGTGCAACGTGATATTGCGAAGCTTGGTTGCATTATGGATGGGCGAGATATTGGCACAGTGGTATTGCCTGATGCGCAAGCCAAGTTTTTTCTCACTGCATCGCAGCGGGAAAGAGCAAGACGGCGCTGGAGCCAACTTAAAGCCAAAGGTGAAGACGTTGATTTGGCATATATTGCGGCTGAGTTAAAAGCACGGGATGCAAGAGATACGGAAAGGGATTGTGCACCGCTTGAGAAGGCGATTGATGCCATCCACATTGATTCAACAACCATGCAAATGGATGATGTTGTTGAACGTATATTAAATGTTTTAGAACGAAGAAAGTTGATAAATACGAAATGAGTGAGTTAACCATGAACACGGAAACCAAACCTGATGATACTATTGAACAAGACGTTCAATCTACGGATGTGGATGCTAAAGAAAGCGCTGCACCTGAAGTAAACGAAGAAGAGTCGTTTGCTGCCCTTTTTGAGGCTTCGCTTGAAGAACAGCCCAAGCTGTCTCGCGGAGAATATGTGACTGGTGTTGTGGTTGCCATTGATGCGAATGTGGTGACTGTTGACCTCAAAGGCAACAGTGAAGGTGTGATTAAAATATCTGAGTTTGAGGCGATTGGTGAGCCTGTTCCAGCCATTGGTGATGAACTATCAGCGTTGATGACGGGCAAAGGTCGTCAAGGTGTTGAGCTATCTGTCTTGCAAGGCAAGCGCCGTGAAGTGATGGAAAAAGTATTGGCTGCGCAAGAAGCAGGTGAACTTATTTCAGGCACGGTGAGTAAAGAAGTGAAAGGTGGTTTCCGCGTTGATTTGGGTGGTTTTGAAGCATTTTTGCCGCGCTCTGAAGCTGCAAATGGCTTTGTAAACACAGGTGAAATTCTTAATCAAACATGTGATTTTGCAATCATTGAAGTGCAACAGCGCCCAGAAAACATTGTGGTGTCGCGCAAACAGCCTTTGGCAGCCAAAGAAGCTGAAATGCGTGCTGAATTTTTTGAGAAACATGAATTGGGCGGTAAAGTTGAAGGTACGGTGAAACGTTTGACCAACTTTGGAGCATTTGTTGATTTGGGTGGTATTGATGCATTGTTGCATGTCTCCGATATTGCTTGGAAACATATTGAAAATCCTGCTGAAATGTTATCAGAAGGGCAAGCAATCACAGCTGAAATTATCAAGTTGGATGCAGAATCAGGTAAAATTTCTATTTCCATGAAAAACTTGATTGAAGACCCTTGGGGTAAAGTTGCTGAAACGTATGAGCCGGGCATGAAAGTGACAGGCACAGTGCGTAAGCTGATTAAAGTTGGTGCGATTGTTGAGCTTGAGCCGGGTGTGGATGGCTTGATTCATCGTTCTGAACTAAGCTGGACGCGCAAAGATATTGAACCTTCCAAAGTGTTAGCTGAAGGTGATGTGGTTGATGTTGCAGTGATTGATTTTGATGCAGAAAGCCGCCGCTTGCGCTTAAGTTTGAAAGAAGTTCGTGAAAATCCTTGGCAAGCATGGATGGCTGCGAACCCTGCAGGTTCTAAAGTTACAGGTAAGATTAAAAATATTTCTGACTTTGGTTTCTTTGTTGGTTTAACCGATGAATTGGATGGTCTGGTGCATATTGGCAACTTATCATGGGATGTGAGTGGTGATGAAGCCATCAAAGCTTACCAAAAAGGGCAAGATGTTGAGTGTGCAGTTATTGGTGTGGATGTGGAACGCGGACGCATTGCTTTGGGCGTGAAACAATTAACAGCAAACCCCTTTGAAACCTTTATCCAAGGCTCGAAAAAAGGTGCTGCTGTGAATGGTAAGGTGGTTGAAATATTACCTAATGCTTATCTTGTTGAAGTGGCTGACGGTATTGTTGCGCGTTTGGCGCAGCGTGAGCTTCCGCGTGACCAAGCTGCTTTAAAGGTTGGTGATGAAGTCGAAGCGAAAATTACCAATATTGACCGTAGACGTGAGCGCGTAGAATTGTCTATTCGTCAATTGTTGCGTGATGAAGAACGGGATTCAATTCGCGATTATGCGAAACAAAATAAGGCGGAAGAGACACCATCAGCATTGGCGCTTGAGTTGCAGCGTAAGTTCCTAGACAAACAGTGAAGCTTGGAAGTCTTGCGTTGTGTGATGGGTTGGGCTACTTTATTTGGTATTCTAGGGTAAATAGGAGAGGAAAGGATGACAAAATCTGAATTGATTGATGCAGTTGCTGCTGCCAATGGTGATATTACGCGTCGTGAGGCGGAAGTGGTTATAAGTACTGTGTTTTCAGCAATTTCTGAAGAGTTGGCAGGTGGTGGACGCGTGGAATTACGTGGTTTTGGTAGCTTTAGCATTAAAAAGCGCGATTCTCGAACAGGGCGCAACCCGAAAACGGGTGAGGCTGTATTTGTACCCGCTAAAGTCGTGCCTTATTTCAAGCCAGGCAAAGAACTTCGCGAACGCGTTGATAAATAAATACACCACCTTTTATTTTATGAATTGGCTTAGTCTTACGGTAAGCATTGTCTTGGCAGTGTTTTCTACAACATTTGCACTTGCAAACACTATGCCTGTGCATTTATCTTTTTTAGGTTTTTATACCGATGATGCACCTTTATTTATACCTATGTTTACTGCATTTTTCTTTGGTTTTGCAGGTGGTGTTCTCGCGTTAAGCTTTTCTAGGCGTAAACATAAAAAAGAAATCAAGCAACTTAGAAAAGAAAATGCGATGTTACAGAAAGAAGTCGAAAATCTACGCACGATTCCGCTACAAGATGACCTATGAGCAGTTTTATTATTGCATTGATGATTGTGGCAGTTGCAATTGCTGTCGCATTGATTTGGAAGAATAGAGACGACTTTCCTCAACAAGATATTGAAGAAGTTCCCGAAGATATACGAGTAAGCCCTTTGCTTCGTGGTATTAATTACCTTTTATCTGATAAGCCTGACCGTGCCTTGCAAGAGATGGTGCAGGTGGCGAAAATCCGTTCTGAATCTGCTGAAGTATATATGGCATTGGGTGAAATGTTTCGCGCCCAAGGTGAATATGGACGTGCAGTTCGCATCCACCAAAATATATTAGCTCGTCCAGATGTGTCGCCAGAGCTTCATTTTCAAGCTTATGTCGCGTTGGGTAAAGACTTTCAAACAGGTGGTTTACTTGATAGAGCCCTAAAACACTATGCTAAAGCGCTTGCTATGCAAACCGACCACTTATCCTCTTTATATGCCTGCTTGCGCATTCGCGAACAAAGCCATGAGTGGGATGAAGCGGAATGGTTGGTGAGCCGCTTGGAACAAGTGGAAAACCAATCCTATCATGAGCATAGAGCATACCTTAAAGCGGAAATGTCAAAAATAGCTATGGAGCAATCAGACCTGGCTTTATCGGAGAGCTTAGCTATTGAAGCCCTAAAACTGTCGCCAGCATGTACCCATGCGCATTTATTGCGCTTGCGCCAACTTATTCAGGCTGGTGAGCACGAAGAAGCTGTGAAACAAGCAGAGCTGTACTTAAACCAAGTTAAACCTGAGCATCATATGTTGTTACCCGAAGCTTTGATGTTGGATAGCAAATTTTATCACGCCCACGGTGAAAAGTTCCTTTATGATAAGTGGGAAAAACGTCATGATGTTGAAGTTGGTGTGCGGTGGGTTGAGCAGGTGACAAAGGTTGATGGTGTCAAATCAGCCAAAACATTGAAAGATAAGTTGGGTCTTAAAGATTTAAGCCTGCGTCATGAACTGCGGCTTGCAGCATTGGATGAAGTGGGCAACAACTTGGTGCAGCAGGCTAAATATTGGCGTTTGAGCATGAAGCTGTTTGCGTGCAAACAATGTGGCGTTCAGGTGCATGATATGCGTTGGCAATGTCCAAAATGTACTACATGGGGAAGCATGGAACCTTTGCAAGGCTCACATATTTTTGGAGAAGAGCAGCATGTTAACTGATGCAATGAAAGATAGAATCATGGTGGCATTGGATGTGAACAGTAAAACTGAAGCCTTTGCCATGCGTGATACTTTGGCTGAGTCGGTAGGTTGGCTAAAAGTGGGCTTGCGTTTGTTTGTTGCTGAAGGTCCAAGTTTAATTTCCGAACTTAGCAAAACACATCACGTCTTTTTAGACCTTAAATTTCATGATATTCCAAACACAGTTGCCCAAGCCATTGAAAGCGCAGGTGCTTTGGGTGTACAGATGGTCAATGTACATGCAGGTGGCGGTAAGCCTATGCTTGAAGCGGCAAGTCAAGCTGCTAAAGCTTTTCCTGATATGTTATTGATTGCAGTGACGGTTTTAACCAGCGATACCATGCCCAAAGACCAAGCTTTGAAGGTTGCCCTAGAGCGAGCAAAACTTGCAAAAAATGCAGGGCTTGATGGCGTGGTGTGCAGTGTATTTGAAGCAGCTTCAATCAAGGAAGCTTGCGGGCAAGATTTCATCACAGTCACTCCTGGCATTCGCTGGGGTAATCAAGACACCCAAGACCAGAAGCGCATTGCCGACCCGAAAATGGCAGTGGATAATGGTTCGGACTATTTGGTGATTGGTCGTCCGATTTTACAAGCAGATAGCCCCAAACAAGCGGCTGAAGAAGCAGCTAGTATGATGAGCCAAGCTCAAGCCTGATGAAGATAGGCGTATTATTGCTTGCGGCGGGCAGTGGTAAACGCTTTGGCAGCGCCATTCCCAAACAATATTTAGAAGTTGCAGGCAAACCACTTATTTTACACACATTGGAAAGTTTGAATCAATCCACACATATCGCTGTGGTGCAACCTGTGATTGGCGATAGAGATATATGGTATGCTGATGCCGTTGCAGGTTATGACTGGAACTTTGAACTGTTACAACCTGTAGTGGGTGGTGCAGAACGCTCTATGTCTATGCAGCGCGGTCTTGCAGCCCTTCCTGAAGCTATTGATATGGTGGCTGTGCATGATGCAGCGCGGGCATTGCCTTGCAAAGCTTTGTTGGACGATGTGTTTACGGTTGCTGAGAAACATGGCGCAGCCGTACCGGGTTTAGCCGTGCATGATACGATTAAACGTATCAATGCGGATGGTAAAGTAGTGGAGACACCCGATAGAAAAAGTTTGATGGCTGTGCAAACACCGCAGGTAGCACGCCGCGATTGGTTTGACCAGGCTTTAGCCCAAGAAAAAGATAACCTACACTTGCATACAGATGATGCTTCTGTTCTCGAAGCTGCTGGTTTTGATGTATATATCAGCCAAGGTGATGTGAATAACCGTAAAGTCACCACCCAAGCGGATATGTTGTGGTTAGAGGAGCAGTTGCGATGAGTATTCGAGTGGGTCAGGGCTTTGATGTACATGCTTTTGCGGAAAACCGTAAACTGATGCTTGGCGGTGTAGAAGTTCCGTATCACTTGGGTCTTGCAGGGCATTCCGATGCTGATGTGTTGATTCATGCCATTTGCGATGCATTGCTTGGTGCAGCGTGTTTGGGTGATATTGGGCATCATTTCCCAGACACCGACCCAGCCTTAGAGGGTGTGGATAGCACTGTTCTTCTCGCTAAAGTAAACCAAAGCATTCATGAGCTTGGGTTTAGCATTGGTAATATTGATGCCACGGTGATTGCACAGAAACCCAAATTAGCAACATATATTGAACCCATGCGCGTTCGTTTGGCGGAAGTCTTAAAGATTGATGTCACAGCGATTAACCTTAAAGCCACCACCACGGAAAAGCTTGGTTTTACAGGGCGTGGCGAGGGTATTGCTGCCCAAGCTGTGGTGCTACTCCAGACTATTTAGTTGCGCGCTTGATGGAAGTTAAATCAGACCAATAAATATAAGTGTTATCCCCAGTTATAGAAAGAGCATGACTTTGAGTGGATATATCTTCTTTCAAACCACCAGTAACAAGTAGCCTGTGAACACCTGCTGGGTCGCCCCAATAAACATGGGTAGCATCTGCATAAAGCCCTGAGATTGTGGTGGGTTCAATCGGCGAAAGTGTTGCCACTGTTTGAGTGTTTAAATTGTAGCTTTTCAGCTCGCCAACATTTAGCCCATCGCTAACAATAAAGTAGATAACTTCATTGACTAATGTTATTGCAATGATTTCTGTATCTGATTGGACCAAATCAACAAGAACCGACCCTGTTAGAGACATTGCGGATAAGCGGTGGCGAAAGGGAACGATATTATTTGTGTTAATCGTATGGGATAGAATAATACCACTGTTATCAACCATTATGGCACGAGACAGGCTGCCATATAGCTTTTTAATTAAGGTGGTGGTTGTACCATCATACATATAGGTTTCTAAAGCATAAGCACCTAAAGGGTCGGCAGTATCAAATTTATCAGCCGTCCAATAAAGCTGATTATTATGGCTTGTCATTGCTACACTGCCAGTGATTGTCGCAGAGGAGAGAGGAGGCTGAGTAAAGCTCCAAACACTTGTCGCATCAGGCTGACCTACCGTTTTATCTTTGATATGTTGAATATATTGACCACTATTTGCCCAATCCAACGAAGTACTGTTTGCGCTAAATGTGCCAATACTAGAGTATGATATTGCTTTGGAGATAACGGTTGGTGTTCCGCCTAGTTTAGAGAGTTTATATAAGCTTGCTCCACCGTTGCCCGTCCAATATATAAAGTTTTGGTCAAAATATATGCTTCCTTGTGTAGGATTTTGATATTGAAAAGAAGGGTAAGAGGCGATGAGTTCTGTAGCGCCAACTGAAATCGGGGCGCGGGAAATTTGATAGTTACCACCATTTGAAAACCACCAAATATGCGTATCATCAATGCCAAATGCCATGCCATCAAAGACATTGGATGCGAGTACAGTAATCGTACCAGTTGTACTGTCTAAACGCTTCAAGGAATTGTTTTGCCACCAGTAGGTAGCGTTGGCATCTGCTCTGAAGTCTGTCATTAATGTATCAATACCATTGGCTACAGTTGTGGTTTGACCAGTAGTTTTGTCAATTTGTAGTAAGTTTAACCCATCAAGAACATATAAGTAGAGTGAATTGGCAACCATCCGATAACCGCCTGTAACGGTTTGGAGCGATACAGTTGTAAGCATAGAATATGCATTTGTGGCTAAATCACTTTTGTAAACTTTCCCAGAATTTTCATCAAGGATGAATATGGAGCTGTTATCTTTTGCGAGCAGAGCAGGTCCACTAAGTGCAAATGGTAGTATTTCCTGCATTGAATAGCCTTGGGCACTAAAGGAAGGGTCAACACCTTGTTTGTTGATAGGGGCTTTAACGACCCTACCAATGCCAAAGTCATATTCAGACCAATAAACATATGTTTGATCACTTACAACCGAGCGAACAGATGAATATTTTGTTTCAGATAAGCGATAAACGCCTTCGTTGTTAGCAGGGACAGAAAGAACACCCTTATCGCCTAGTCCAGAAAAGTATAAGTTACCATTAATCAAAGAAACATTTCCACCAACGCCGAAAGAAGCATAGTGTGTTTTTAATGATCCCCCGTTGGTAGATATACTATGAATATCATGAGTGTATGAGTTTGCAAAGTATAATCGCCCATTAGAGAGCGTTAAGGATGCGGCGGCTCCTGCATAAGTTTTGGCAAGCGTGGCTTCAGAAAGTGGGTTTACATCGTTAGTATTTGACGCGCTAGGGTTGAGAGAACTGTTAGTTTCCCCACATGAGACCAACAGAATAAATAGGGCAAAAACAGAACTTTTCCACATACTTCAACTCCTATGAATATTTCATTCAATAGAATGAGGTTAGAAAAAATCGGGGGGGGTCAAGCTATACCTTAAGTTTAAGTGTCATCTTGCAGTCAGGCTAGGTATTGTTAGGTTGCGGTGCAGTAGCTATTTGGCAGTTTTTTGATTTGGAGTAAATATCATGGTGACGCGCACATATTGTGGCGATTTTCGCAAAGCTCATTTGGGGCAACAAGTAAAACTATCTGGTTGGGTTGAGACCAACCGTGACCACGGCGGGGTCATTTTTTTAGATGTTCGTGACCGTTCAGGTTTGGTGCAAGTGGTTGCCCATCCAGACACACCAGACATGCACAAGTTGGCGCACTCCATGCGTCAGCAAAATGTGATTGAAGTGCATGGTGAAGTGATTGCTCGGGATGATGCGGTGATTAACCCCAAGCTGCCAACTGGTGAAATTGAAATAAAGATTTCTGAGCTAATTGTATTAAACCGTGCTGAAACGCCGCCGTTTTCTATTGATGATGACTGCAATGCAGGCGAGCAGCATCGCTTGGAATACCGTTATTTGGATTTGCGCCGCCCGAAAATGCAGCGCAATCTGATGCTGCGTCATAAAGTGACCCATGCCGCGCGTAACTACTTGGATTCCCAAGACTTCTTGGATGTTGAAACCCCGATTTTAAATAAATCTACACCTGAAGGTGCGCGTGACTATCTTGTGCCTTCACGTGTGTATCCAGGTTCATTCTATGCATTGCCGCAAAGCCCACAGCTGTTCAAACAATTATTGATGGTGGCGGGTATGGATAGATATTATCAAGTGGCACGTTGTTTCCGTGATGAAGATTTAAGGGCAGACCGCCAACCTGAATTCACCCAAATTGATTTGGAAATGTCATTTGTGAGCCAAGATGATGTGATGGAAAAAGCTGAAGGTTTGATTTGTGCCATGTTTGAAGCGGGTATGGATGAGAAGTTGCAAGCACCATTCCCACGCATGACCTATGCCGATGCTATGGATAAATATGGTTTAGACCGCCCTGATGTGCGTTTTGGTTTGGAACATATTGATGTGACTGATTTGATGAAGTCGGTTGATTTTAAAGTGTTTTCAGGGCCCGCCAACAATGGCGGGTTGGTGAAAGTGATTCGTGTACCGGGCGGCAACGATAAATTAAGCCGCAAGAAAATCGATAACTACACCAAGTTTGTGTCCATTTATGGGGCGCGTGGTTTGGCATACATCAAAGTGAATGATAAAGATGATATTCCCAATGGTTTGCAATCGCCGATTGTGAAAAACTTGTCGGAAGATGTGCTCAAAGCATTGCTAGAGCGCACACAAGCTGAAAATGGTGATTTATTGTTCTTTGGTGCGGATACCAAGGAAGTGGTGAACAATGCTTTGGGTTATTTGCGTGTGGAATTAGGCAAAGACCTTGGTTTGTTTGATGAAAAGTCCAATCAATTTGTATGGGTGGTTGATTTTCCTATGTTTGAATGGGATAGCGAAAACAAACGCCTACAAGCGCTTCACCATCCATTTACTGCACCGTATGATGAAGATTTGGATAAGTTGGAAAGTGCACCACTTGAAATGCGTTCGCAAGCCTATGATTTGGTGTGGAACGGCACAGAGATTGGTGGTGGCTCGATTCGTATTCATAAAACCGATGTGCAAGCACGCGTACTTAAAGCTCTGGGTATCTCTGATGAGGAAGCGAATGATAAATTTGGTTTCTTGCTTAAAGCT
>CAMZLX010000025.1 GCA_947311795.1 uncultured Zetaproteobacteria bacterium | reverse complement strand
CTTGCTGCATCAAAGGCCCTGCAATCCCAGCAATTTCAAGGCTTACGCCATCGGGTGTTTGCGCTTCCAACGCTTTAATCACCGCAGATGCATGTAAATCCCCAGAGGTTTCCCCTGCGGATATAAGAACACGATATGTTTTTGAATCACTTACCATACTTGCGAACCTATGGAGTCTTCAATAATAGACAATATGCTAGCCAAACATAAATATATCATGGAGCATCAAAACGACGTTTTGCAATTGCATTTACGGAACCCACAAAACTATAATTATTTCCTTCCAATGTTTTCAAAGCAGAATGTGAAAGTGTCACTAAATCTATAGTTAAAGTTCCTGATGTAAAAATCCAATGAACAGATGTACTTATAGGTGTTGGTCGCAATAACATTCCCATTTCATCATGAAAAAATGCCCCGCCATAGCCTGCAATAAAACCACTCTTATCCACCTTATTAGTGAGAGGAAATATACCTTTTACAAGACCTCCTTTAGGGATGTTTAGCATTAACCCTCCACAATGAATCCATCGGTCTCTATATTTAAGAACAGCCTCTTTTTCAATCAGTATACCATCAAAACTAATACTGCATGTCTTATTAGGAAAAAAAATAGCTTCAATATGATAACTATCTTTTGTTGTAGGGTCGGGAGAAACACCAAACACTAAATCTATAAAACTCACAATGCCTAACAATATAATTATTATAACAAGAGAAGAATGCCTAAGCTTCCAATCAACATGTCGCCTTTCTTTTTTAATATTTGGTTTTCTCAAATCTAAGAGTATTTTTCTCTTCCGATAAAATAAAAAAATAAACATCGGAAGCTGAATAAACATAAAAATGAAAAAGCCAAAAAAACCTGATACGAACCCAAGCCAACCCAAACCGTAAGCCTGCAAAAAAAGAAGTGTAATATTTACAGCTTGAAGCGCAGACACTAATTTTAAATTGCTCATTACAGTCTTTAAATACCTATCACTGAAACACCTAGCTTATCAGCAGTCTCAGCAAACTTACCCTTCTCAATCAACAGCGTTTGTCCTGCTTCAATGCCGATTGCCGTGCAACCTGCCGCTGCCATCGTCTCTAGCGTACCCACACCCATAGCAGGCACATCAAACCTTGAGTCTTGGTTGGGTTTGGCGACTTTAATGACTGTAACATCCGATTTACCCAGCGCGCCACCACGTTTAATGGCTTCATCCGTACCTTCAATGGCTTCAACTGCCAAAACAGCTTCATCTTTGACCACGATGGTCTGCCCAATATCCAAACCTGCGATGTGTTTCGCCTGCGGAAAACCAAATTTTATATCTTTGAGCATTTGTTCTGTGGGTTTAGGACCAAACAAGTGACCTTCGCCTGCCAACAAGTCGCCTGCGAACTCTACTTGGGAGCGCACCGTAATCCCCTTATCTTCCAAGGCTTTGACAATGCCCAACATCAAGGAGTCATCTTTTTTATCTTTGGCTTGAAAAAGGATTTTAGCGGCTAATAAATCAGGCTTAAAATTACGAAATAAATGAATCTTTTGCACTTTCCCTGCGAAAATAAGGTCTGTGACATCATGGCTTTGCATGGTTTTAATCAGTTTTTTGATTTGACCCACTGATACCCAAGTCACGCTATCAGCAATGACTTCAATATCCTTGGATGCTTCTTCGACAATGGCGGCAACATGCACCATATAACCATTGTTCTTAAGGGTCTGGCAAAGCTCTAGGGGAAACGCACCGTAACCCGCGACCAAACCCATGGATTGAAGTTTAGGCATCCTTCTCTTTTTTGGAATGCATCATCACACCGCGCTCACTGCCGCGCACAAAAGCAATCAATTCATCCACATAAACATTGCCCAAGCTCAAACCTTCAACTTCAGCCAAGCGGTCTTTGAGCAAACCTGAGCCCATAAATATGGTTTTGTAGGCTGTTTTAAGGGCGCGAATATCATCATTACTCAAACCTTTACGCTTCAAGCCCACGGTATTCAAACCCGATAAACTCATGTGGTAACCACCACCTGCAATGGTAAACGGCGGCATATCTTTCAGCACCGTGCATGTCGCACCCAACATCACATTTTTGCCAATACGACAAAACTGATGAACCGCAGACATCGCACCCACAATCGCACCATCAAACACTTCAACATGCCCTGCCAAAATCGCACTACATGCCAACACAATGTTGCTGCCAATTTGGCAATCGTGCGCCACATGGGTATAAGTTTGGAAAAGGTTATTATCACCGATTTTGGTGAGCATTCCGCCACCTTCTGTGCCTCTATGCACGGTGACATACTCTCGAAAGGTGTTGTTATCACCGATGATAACTTCGGATGGTTCATCATGGAATTTTAAGTCTTGCGGCTCTGCACCTATGCTTGCAAATGGAAAGAAGCGGTTGTTTTGACCAATGGTGGTGCGCCCAGTGATAGACACATGTGACATCAATTCACAACCATCACCCAAAGTTACATATTCATCTACCGTACAAAATGCACCAATACTTACACCCTTACCCAACTTCGCCTTGGGCGAGACCACTGCGTAGGGGTGAATATTGGTTTTTAAGCTTTGACTCACGCTTCGTCCTTAGGAAACACGGATGCCATCAAGGTTGCCGAGCAAACCAGCTTGCCATCCACAAAAGCTTCACCCTTAAACTTATACATCGCACCACGCTTGCGCAGCACTGTAATATCAAAGATAATTTGGTCGCCAGGGCGCACAGGTTTACGAAATTTCGCACCATCAATGCCTGTAAAATACATCAAATAATCTTTGTCATCATTCACCGATGATAATGCCAACACACCACCCACTTGCGCCATGGCTTCCACGATTAGCACGCCCGGCATAATCGGGTGACCTGGAAAATGGCCATTAAAATGGGGCTCATTGATGCTTACATTTTTAAGCGCTTTGATGGACTCATCTTCAGTAATTTCCAACACCCTATCCACCAGT
>CAMZLX010000024.1 GCA_947311795.1 uncultured Zetaproteobacteria bacterium | reverse complement strand
GCGATGTGATAATGCGGATCTTCTTTGATGTTGATTTCAACCAAACTCCCCGCTTTTTTCAACAAATCCTTACAATCTTGGCTAAGGTGACGCAAATGTAAGTTTTTGCCCGCTTTGGTATATTTCTCTGCCAAATTATCAATGGCTTCAATGGCAGAATGGTCAACCACACGCGAATTGGCAAAATCTAAAATCACTTCATCGGGGTCACTTTCTGGGTCAAATAATTCATTAAACCTATGCGCTGATGCAAAAAACAAGGGGCCGTGCATTTCATAAACCCGTTCACCTGTATCCAAGTCTTTAGGGATTGCATAAATATGTTTGGCATTTTTCCATGCGAATACCAATGCCGATGCAATCACGCCCACCACCACGGCAATCGCTAGGTCAGTAAACACCGTTACGATGGTCACCAACACCACCACAAACACGTCTTCTTTAGGGATTTTGTTAAACATATTAAAGCTGCCCCACTCAAATGTGCCAATCACCACCATAAACATAATGCCCACAAGCACAGCAACGGGAATTTTTTCAATCAACTCATTGGCAAAAAGGATGAAGGACAATAAAAACAATGCGGCGGCAATACCTGAAAGGTTACGCCGCCCACCCGATGATATATTAATCATGGACTGCCCAATCATGGCGCAACCACCCATGCCGCCAAAGAAACCTGTGACCACATTGGCTGCACCTTGCCCAATGGATACACGATTACCCTGCCCACGTGTGCCTGTCAGTTCGTCCAATACCGTCATGGTCAACAACGATTCAATCAAACCAATGGCTGCCAAAATCACAGCATAAGGTAGAATAATATATAATGTTTCAAGATTAAGCGGAACAGATGGAATATGAAATGGAGGCAGCGAACCACCAATATGCGCGATGTCACCCACAGTTTTGGTTTCTAAGCCTGCAAAAATAACTGCCGCAGATAAACCTACAATCGCCACCAAACCTGCAGGCACTGCACTGGTTATCTTGGGTAATACAAACATAATCGCCATGGTTGCCGCTGCCAAACCCAACATCACATAAAGGTCTGCGCCTTGCATCCACTGCCCATCAACTTGGAATTGAGGAATTTGCGCCAAGAAAATCACAATCGCCAATCCATTTACAAATCCAAGCATCACAGGGTAAGGCACCATACGAATAAACTTACCAAATTTGAGCAAACCAAAGACAATTTGTAACACACCCATCAGCACCACAGTGGCAAACAAATATTCAACACCATGCTCAGCCACCAATGCCACCATGACCACAGCCAAAGCACCTGTTGCACCAGAAATCATACCCGGGCGACCGCCCACCAATGATGTAATAAGCCCCACCATAAATGCAGCATAAAGCCCAACCAAAGGATGAA
Organism: uncultured Zetaproteobacteria bacterium; assembly: GCA_947311795.1. GTDB lineage: Bacteria > Pseudomonadota > Zetaproteobacteria > Mariprofundales > Mariprofundaceae > Ghiorsea. Next base: position 2,598 of record CAMZLX010000024.1, on the reverse strand, counting down.
CACCAGCCACAAAAGCAAAAGCAACCGCTTCAGGAACCAGTGCTAGGGCAACGGTTAGACCTGATAAAATATCGTCTTTGGCACTCCAAACGTGCTTTTTATATAATGCATAAAACATGGTTTTCTCCGCAGCTATAACAACAGCCAATCATCCTTAAAGGCGGCGCAGAGTGCCTAATTTATGCGTAAAATACCAGTAGCGATATATTTAGACGTTCTTATTGTTAATCAGTTGAAAAAGTTCAAGGCGCGAAGATGGGTTATTAAGAAATGCGCCACTTAGCTTGGATGTTGTGGTGATGGCATCAGGTTTCTTCACACCACGATAACACATGCATGAATGTTTACACTGCATAATCACAGCAATACCCGCAGGTTGCAACACCTCTTCCATAGCATTGTGAATTTGCATGGTCAGCTTTTCCTGCACTTGTAATCGTTTGGCAAATCCATCCACCAAACGCCCGAGTTTCGATAGCCCCACCACACGCCCATTGGGAATATATGCCACATGCGCTTTACCAAAAAATGGCGCAAGGTGATGTTCGCAATGGCTATGCACTTCAATATCCGACACCATGACCAACTCATCATAACCTTCAACTTCCTCAAAGGTTTTACGCAAATGTTCGGATGGATCTTCTTTATAACCTGAAAAATATTCTTCAAATGCTTTGACCACACGTTTGGGTGTTTCCAGCAAACCTTCACGCTCAGGGTCTTCACCAAAATGCTCAAGCAATGCTTTCACATGCGCCATGGCTGCTTTATTTTTCGGGTCGTTCACATCAAATTCATCAGACATAAGCCTCTCCATCCTTGGGTGGTCGCAACCATAGCCCAATGCTTACAGAATAAAAACTATACAGTCTCTAAGCTCTATATGTTTAAATGGCGCGGTTATGTCTGCCTCACAAAAAGAAAAAATCAAACAGCTTGCGCAAACACATGGCTTTGAATTGTGCGCTTTTACCCGCCCGCATATCAACACCATCGACCAAGAAGCATTGGACAGATGGGTGGATGCCAAGATGTTTGGTGAAATGGATTATATGGGTGAAGCCGTGCGCACCATGCGGCGCAAGCAACCTGCGACCATGTTGGATGGTATTCAAAGCGTGATTTCTTTGGGTTTCCCGTATTCCGCCCCTGATGATGTTGCAGTTTTACCGCAGCAAGGCGTGATTGCCAGTTATGCTAGAGGCGATGACTACCACGAGCTGATGAAGAAAAAACTCAAAGCTTTGGCGCGAGATTTGGATATTTTGCTTGGAGAACATGGGCAGCGTGTTTATGTGGATACTGCACCCGTGTTGGAACATGCGCTTGCCGCCAAAGGCGGGCTTGCTTGGCAGGGTAAACATTCCTTAAGCATCAATCGTGACTATGGCTCATGGTTCTTTTTAGCCGAGCTTTTTACCACGGCAAACATTAAACCCGACACTGAAGCCACCCTACATTGCGGCACATGCACCGATTGTATACCCGCCTGCCCTACAGGTGCCATTGTGTCGCCCTATGTCGTGGATGCGCGGCTTTGCATTTCTTATTTAACCATTGAGTTTAACGGTTTTATCCCTGAAAATTTACGCAAACCTATGGGTAATCGTATTTTTGGTTGCGATGATTGCCAAACCATTTGTCCATGGAATCAGAAAGCTAAAAAGCCAAACATTGATTTCCTTAAACCACGCGAGGATACATTTTTACCCAATCTTGCTATGCTTCTGACTTTGGATGATGATGGATTCCGCCAAATGTTTCGCAAGTCCGCCATCAAACGAACAAAACGCGCAGGACTTTTGCGTAATGTGTGTATTGCCATGGGCAACAGTAGTGAAGTGAATTTTGTGCTACCATTGCTCGAAGCTTTGCAAGATGATGAAGCTTTGATTCGCGGTCATGCCGTGTGGGCATTGGCGCAACTTGCAACAGATGCTACAAACGTGCAACAACAGATACAGTTATTGAAAGATAAAGAACAACATAAAGACGTACTGGAAGAAATCGCCAGTTTTGAGAGGGTAATATGAGTAACCAAGATACTAAAATTAAAGCATTCATTTTCGATTTGGACGGCACATTGATTGATGCGCTTCCTGATATTCGCGCCAATGCCAACCGCGCCTTAAAAAAACTGGGTTATGACTTTCAAATGACCACTGCCGAAACCCAACCCCATGTTGGTGGTGGCGCACAAAAGCTTGCATCAAATGTGTTGGGTAAACCCATGGATCATCCTGATACCATGGCAATGTATCATGCATTCACTGATTTTTATGAGCAGTTCCCCGCTGAAGAAGGTAAAATGCTTCCAGGCGTGACCGAAACATTAGATACGCTCAAAGCCAAAGGCATCCCGATGTGTATCGTCACCGCAAAACCTGCCAAAGCGCGTGTTAAAGTGACTGCCGCATTGGGTTTGGATGATTATATGACCTTAGCACTATCACCCGAAGATGGTTTTGCCAAAAAGCCTGCACCTGACATGCTTCTAGAATGCTGTCGCGCTATGGGTGTTGACCACAGTGAAACTGTGATGGTGGGTGATACCCGCTTTGATGTAGAAGCTGGGTTTGCAGCCAACTGTCATACCGT
>CAMZLX010000023.1 GCA_947311795.1 uncultured Zetaproteobacteria bacterium | reverse complement strand
GATGGATAGCTACCATGTTGCAGGCGATACAGCTTCATGGCTTGCCCAATGGTTTGCATTTGTGCTTTGGTGGAGTCCACTTTGGCTTCATCAGCCCGCTCAATGAAGCGTGGGGCAACCATGGCTGCAAGCACACCAATGATGACCAAGACCACCATGATTTCTAAAAGCGTAAAGCCGCGCTCGTGTTGTTTGTTCGCTTGTGTTGCCAACTGAGTATCAATTGTTTCAATGTTCATGTTCGTTCTCCAACCAAAAGTCATTTCGTTTTAAGGGGTCATACAATCGCTTTTCACCCTTCCAATTTATCCATGGCCCCACGCTTAAATCGCCCGTCTCATGAATTAATCTATCTATCATCAGCCATGAACCCACCAAGGCGCCATGCTCTTGGATGGCTTGCTTGGCATACGCCGAACACACGGGATATGCAGGACAAGCCCGACCATCCAAATGACCAAGCACATGCTGATAAAAGGCAATGCCAAAACCTTGCGGCGTGGTGGGCGGCATTTGAAATGTTTTCCAAAATAAACCCAAAGCCAAGCTTGAAACCACCAATATTACATATATTTTTACCAGTTTAGACGCAAAAAAGGCGGAGATAAACCCCACCTTTTGAATTGCTGTTGCTTCTGTCATGGTATCGCTAACTATGATACCTTAACTTAGTCCAAGTGTTCGTTGATAAAATCAACCAACTTACCTTTGTTCACAGCGCCAACTTTTGTGCCTTGCACATTGCCATCTTTGAAGATGGTTAAGGTTGGGATACCACGAACGCCATATTTGCCCGGTGTATTGGGGTTATCATCAATATCAATTTTTGCGATAGTGATTTTGTCGCCCATGTCTGCTGCAAGCTCTTCAAGCAAAGGTGCAATTTGTTTACAAGGACCACACCAAGGTGCCCAAAAATCAACAAGCACTGCGCCTGATGCCTTCAATACATCATTATCAAAACTATCATCGGTTACATTTATGATTGCCATCTTTATATCATCTCCTAATCCGTCAAAACGAAGGGTAACATATCCAGCCAGACACCCAGCGTCAAATCTAATCTATAATTCTTAAAAGCAAATGAACACTCACTAAATATATTTCTAAAGTTGGTCAAGCCATGACCGATAGGTTTACCCAAGAGGAGAAGCAAGGACGCTTCTTTTTAACCGCAGGACGCAAACGTACACGGGCATGATGTCAATGCGTATCATCAAAAAATAAATATTCTACGGAGAGAATTATGGCACTATCAGTCCAAACCAACAACGCGGCAATGACCGCTCTAAAACACCTAAATTCAAACAGCCAAGCGATGGACAAATCATTGGAACGTTTGAGTTCAGGCTTTCGCGTCAACAATGCAGCAGATGATGCTTCGGGTTATGCCGTTTCATCAAAACTAGACGCGCAAACGCAGCGTCTTAAAGCCGCTTCATTGAATGCAACACAAGCACAAGCTATGACAAAAATGGCGGACGCGGGTGTGAATGAAATTCAAAACATGGTGGTTCGCCTTGAAACACTAGCCACACAAGCTGCATCAGCCAACAACGCTGGTGAACTTGGCAAACTGGATGCAGAACGCATTAAACTTGAATCCGCCATTGATAAAATTGCAGGTTCTACCAAGTATAATGGTGTAAGCTTGCTTGATGGTACATCTGGCGCAACAGCGACATTAGGTGCTGCTGTTACTGGTGTGAATGCAACTGCACAGGTCGCTGGTGCTGCTGCTGGTGCAGTTACAATTGCAACGCTAGCCAATGGCGCAAACATTGACATCACATTAACCAATGCAACAGGTACTGCTCAAACGGTTACAGTTGCCGTTCCTGCTGCTGGTGCAACCAGTGATGTAAGCTTTAGCGACATTGGGTTAACCCTAACCGTTGACTCCAACTTGGTCACGGGTGGTGCTGGCTCGTTTACTGTGACTGCTGGCGCAACAAGCAGCTTCCAAGTGGGTGCTGACAATGATGTGAATAACCGCGTAAGCCTTGATCTAAGCAACAGTTATACGACAACTGGTTTAGGGATTGCTGGCGATTTAACCACACAGGCCAATGCTCAAACTTATATTGACACAGCAAAAGCTGCTTTGGATACCTTGGTTAACCAACGTGCAGATTTGGGTGCAACACAAAACCAAATCTCATTTATCCAAGCAAACTTAGCGACATCCATTGAACAAACCACAGCTTCTGTATCATCGATTCGTGATGCTGATATGGCTGCTGAAATGGCAGAGTTCACTAAAAATCAAATCTTGACGCAAGCAAGCACGTCTATGTTGGCACAAGCCAACCAAGCGGCTCAAAACGTCATGACTCTATTTAGATAATAGAGCTTATCGCTAAATCCCCTCCTCATCACTTTACCCAAGTTTTGAGGAGGGTTATAAGCGCATTTAACCACAAAGGAGGTCCGTCATGGAGGCTATTTCATCTACCATTCAAAACACAGCTGTGACACCAACTGTAAACGTGGGCGCAATTCAAACATCTGTTCAACCAAATATTGAGCCACAACCCAAACAAACAAACATTAAAGTTTCAGAAAAAGAAGTCCAACAAGTTATATCTGAAGTAACAAGCACTTTAGGACAAATTAATGAATCTATTGGTTTTAGTTATGAGAAAAAACTTGGTCAATTATTTGTTACGGTTACAGACAACCAGAGTGGTGAAGTGATTCGTGAGGTTCCATCCAAAGATTTCATCAAACATAAACTTGCCATGCAAGAAATGATTGGCTTGCTTTTGGACAAACAAGTCTAATGCCTCCGATTACAGGGTTAACAGGTATCGTTGCAGGCTTTGACACTGGTGCTGCCGTTGAAGAGCTGCTCGGCTTACAAAAGTTTGGCATCAGCCAGCTTGAGAAAAAACAAGCCGCGGAAACAGCCAAACAAACAGCCTTTACAGAGTTAAATACGGCAATTCGTAGCTTCCGCGAGCAATCCATCGCCATGCGTGATGTGGATACTTTCTTTTCTTATACAGCAAGCTTAAACAGCAGCGATGCCGCTGTTCCCGCCTCCTCCCTTTTGGATGTTGCAGGCGATAACTCTGTCACTTCAGGCAACCACTCAATTATCGTTCAACAACTGGCAACCACTGCTCGTTCCTCTTCCAGTGTAGCCGTTAAAGATGCTGCAGGTGTGGTCGTTACCAATGAAAATGCATCACTTAATTTCAGCACAAGTTCCTTTCAAGTCAATGGAACAACCATCAATGTAAGTGCTGCAGATTCCCTAAAAGATATTGCCAACAGTATCAACACTGCTGAAACTGGTGTTACGGCAACCGTGGTTAAAGTGGATAATTCAGACTTTAGGCTTGTCTTGGCTGCCGATGAGACTGGTGCTGCAGGTTTTACACTTTCAGGTGCTGATTTGGATGCTGCAGGCACTTTGGCAAATTTGAATATTGGTGCAGCAGGTCAAACCAATGCCATTCAAGTGTTGCAACCACCCTTGGATGCCATTGCAACCATTGATGGGTTAACCATCACGCGTAGCAGCAATACCATTGGCGATGCCATTTCAGGCTTAACATTTACACTTAAACAAGCAGACCCTGCAACCACCGTAAGCATGGTGATTGGTGTAGATACCGTTGATGTGCGCAACAAAGTGCAAAGTTTTGTGGATAGCTACAATGCAGTATATGGTTTTATCAATGATCAATTTAAGGTCGATGCTGAAACAGGTCAAAATGGCGTGCTTGCAGGTGAGTCCATTCTCACATCCATACAATCAAGCTTGTCTTCTGGTTTGTTAAAATCCGTGCCTGGTTTGGCTTCTGACCGAAACTCACTGGTGAAAATTGGTATTGAGCCCGATGAACGCGGCGTATTAAGTATTAATGATGATTTATTCACCAATTTCTTAAACAATGATAGCAGTGCTATTCGAGATGTGTTTGTCGCCCAAGGCTCTTCTTCAACACCAGGTATGCAGTTTCTCGTTGCAGGTGATAATACCCAATCTGGTTCTTATGCTATTAATATCAGTACGTTGGCAAGTAAAGCAACAGCTACGGGTAATGTTGATGTGGCTAGCACCCCTCTGTCTGCAGCACAAACCATTACCTTGACTGAAGCAGGTAACCTTCGTCAAGCAAGTGTAGATTTGTTAGCGGGTGATACACAAACAAATATTATTAACAAATTAAACAGTTCTTTTAGCCAAGTCATTACTGAAACACGTTTATTTGACCAAGCTCTTATCGATACAAGCACAACATTAGCAGCCACTGGCGGCACATCGTTTGCCAGCATCGGTGGCATCACCGGTGAAACCATAAGCATCACAGGTACAAATCGTTCAGGTGTTGCGATTAGTCAAAGCTTTACCATCATTGACCAAAATCAAGACACCATTTCTGATTTGTTATCGGCAATTCAATCGGCATTTAACCAGCAAGTCACGGCGAGCATTGATGCATCAGGTCGTATTCAGGTT
>CAMZLX010000022.1 GCA_947311795.1 uncultured Zetaproteobacteria bacterium | reverse complement strand
CGTCGTTAGGCTCAGTCGTTTGAATAAAAACAACGGTGCTCATATTTTTTTATACCATGTTAATCGTGGTGAATATAGGAGTATGAGAATGTCTGAATTTACAGATTATAAAGTTGCCGATATGTCATTGGCAGCATGGGGCCGCAAAGAAGTTAAAATTGCGGAAACAGAAATGCCAGGTTTGATGGCATTGCGTGAAGAATATGCTGGTAAAAAACCATTGGCTGGTGCGCGTATCGTCGGTTGTTTACACATGACGATTCAAACGGCTGTATTGATGGAAACATTGGTTGATTTGGGCGCAGAAGTGCGTTGGTCATCATGTAATATCTTTTCAACACAAGACCAAGCCGCAGCAGCCATGGTACAAGCTGGCATTCCAACATTTGCTTGGAAAGGCGAGACAGATGAAGAGTTTTGGTGGTGCATTGAACAAACTGTTCATGGTCCTGATGGTTGGACACCAAACTTGATTCTTGATGACGGTGGTGATGTTACCCAACTTATTCATGATAAATACCCTGAATTATTGAAAGATATCAAAGGTTTATCTGAAGAAACCACCACAGGTGTACACCGCCTTTATGAAATGGCGAAAGAAGGCAAGCTTAAAGTACCTGCGATTAATGTGAATGACTCTGTAACCAAATCGAAATTTGATAACTTGTATGGTTGCCGTGAGTCTTTACTTGATGGCATCAAGCGCGCTACCGATGTGATGATTGCAGGCAAAATTGCGGTTGTTTTGGGTTATGGAGATGTGGGTAAAGGCTGTGCGCAAGCGTTTAGAGGCATGGGTGCAACGGTTTGGGTAACAGAAATTGACCCAATCTGTGCGCTTCAAGCTGCGATGGAAGGTTATCGTGTGGTTGATATGAATGATGCTTGTAAATTGGGCGACATTTTTGTGACCACTACAGGCAATTACCATGTGATTCAGCATGAGCATATGGTGAATATGAAAGACCAGTCCATTGTTTGTAATATTGGGCATTTTGATAATGAAATCGATGTGGCTTCTTTGAAACAATATGAATGGGAAAATGTGAAACCTCAGGTTGACCAAATTATCTTCCCCGATGGTTCGCGTATTACGCTGCTTGCTGAAGGTCGTTTGGTGAACCTTGGTTGTGCTACAGGGCACCCAAGCTTTGTGATGTCAGCATCATTCACCAACCAAGTGATGGCACAAATTGAGCTTTGGGAAAACCATGCGAACTATGGTAATGAAGTGTATGTGTTGCCTAAACGTTTGGATGAAAAGGTTGCCCGTTTACACCTTGCAAAAATCGGTGTGAACTTGACTGAATTAAGCCAAGAACAAGCCGACTACATCAGTGTGCCTGTTGAAGGACCATACAAAGTTGACCACTATCGTTATTAAACCCTTTCGTGGTTTTCTATTTGGGGTGGCAGTGTGTTTGACACTGCCACTTTTTGGTTGTGCCAGTAAAGATATTGAGCAACGCCAAACATCCATGATGCAAAGCCAAGAAGATACTGCGATGAACCGTGCGATTTGGCGAAAAATGACGGATGCAGACAAACAAGCGTATGCCCGAACATCATTGCTTGATGTGGGCGAAGACCCTGATGCCTTTGTTTCAAAAGGAAGAACCCGCGAAACCTTATTGCTTGAAGGTTTGAATGCCGTTTATGGTAAGTAGCCTATTAACATTCGGTGATGGTGACAGCCAGTCCACCCAATGATGTTTCCTTAAATTTTATCGACATTTCTTCACCCGTTTGTTTCATGGCGGCAATACAATGATCCAACGACATAAAATGCTGACCATCATCGCGCATGGCGAGTGATGCTGCGGTATAAGCTTTGATAGCACCAAAACCATTGCGTTCAATGCAGGGTACCTGTACCAGCCCACCTACAGGGTCGCAAGTCATACCTAAATGATGTTCCAATGCCATTTCTGCGGCATGTTCAACCTGTTCTGTAGTTCCACCTTTTACTGCGCATAAACCTGCCGCCGCCATAGCTGCCGCAGAGCCAACTTCACCCTGGCAACCCACTTCTGCACCCGAAATCGAGCTGTTGTGTTTGATGATACCGCCCACGGCACTGGCTGTGAGTAAAAAGTCGCGAATCTGTTCAATGCTTCCGTTTTCCTGGGTGATAAAATAATACAACACCGCAGGAATCACACCTGCTGCACCGTTGGTGGGTGCGGTAACCACCATATGCCCTGCTGCATTCTCTTCATTGACCGCCATGGCATAAGCACACAACCAATCGTTGGTATCCGCATTTTTAGGCTCACTTTTTAGTTGTTGATGTAGCTTCTGCGCGCGCCGTTGCACATTAAGCCCACCCGGTAATATACCCTCAGCCTGTAAACCAAGCTCAATACACCTTTTCATGGCAAACCAAATATCATCAAGCCCTTGCAATAGTATGGATTCATCGGTTGAAGTCACTTCATTGGCAAGTTTCATTTGGGCAATGGATAAACCACAATGATTTGCCATGTCCATCATGGTTTGTGCAGAATCAAAAGCATAAGGAACACCTTTATTATCGTGCATTTTAAGTGGTGCAACCAAGGTGTTGATGTCACCGATGGTGTTGATAAAACCGCCACCTATGGAGAAATATGTTTCGGATACTAGCACCTGATTTTGTTCACCCAGCAGCGAAAATATTAACCCGTTCGGGTGTTCTGGGAGAGGCTTTCCTTGGTCAAATATAATATCATCAGTTGCACAAAATGAAGCCGTATGATTTTTAGAAATAGGCACAGTTGTATGCTGCCAAACGCCTTCAACCAGCGAACCTAAATCATGCTTGGCAACATCTTGAGGGGCATAACCGTGTAATCCCAAAGCAATGGCTTGGTCGGTGGCATGGCCTCTTCCTGTTGCAGATAAAGAGCCTTTGAGGGTGCATTGCAATTTAAGGGGTTGTGATGTTGGGTGGTTTTCAAGGTGTTGTTTTACCAACTTTAAAAATGCATTCGCTGCCACCATTGGCCCCATGGTATGTGAGCTGGATGGCCCGATACCGACTTTAAAAAGCTCAAGCGCGCTGATAAACATAGTTGACCTCCTTGTTCACATGATAAATACAATATCAAGTGGGTTGATGAGGGTCAAAACAAGGAAAAAGAGGTTATTTTAGACGATTAGGAGAGTTTCTTTTGAAGCAGGCGAAGAGCGCGACCACGATGGGACACGGATGCTTTTTCTTGAGGGCTTGCTTGGGCAAAGGTTTTGTCCAGCTCGGGAGAGAAAAACAAAGGGTCATAACCAAAACCTGTATCCCCTGTTTGTCTTTCAACAATCAAACCTTCTACCCTACCCTCTACAGTGATTTCAGAGCCATCGGGCAGAGCTAAGTGCAAGGCACAGATAAAATATGCAGTGCGGTCTTGGATGCCTTGTAACTCGTGCAAGAGTTTGGTGTTGTTCTCATCATCAGAAGCATGTTCACCTGCAAAACGCGCAGAATATACGCCAGGCGCATCATTTAATGCAGCCACACACAAACCCGAATCATCAGCTAAAGCCGCACAACCATTGGCTGCTTTGAACGCATCTGCCTTTTTCTTGGCATTACCTGCAAATGAATCGGCATCTTCAATCACATCCACAAACACGGTTTGGTTTGCGGGAACAACGTCAATACCTAAATTTGAAAGAATAGATTCGATTTCAGCCCGTTTTTTCTTGTTACCGCTGGCGATAACAAGTTTGTCGAGTTGAATGTTAGCCATGACCTTGGCTTTCATATAAAGCTTCAAGAATTTCGCGTGCGCCAAGGTCTAAAATCGTGTCAGCAAGTTGAACACCTAAGTTGTTGGCATCACCTTTAGCACCAGATACTTGGCGGCGAATCAGTGTTTTACCATCCACAGAACCCACCAAACCATCCAAATGCAAAGTATCACCATCTAAAGTAGCATACGCACCGATAGGTACTTGGCAACCACCTTCAAGACGAGCTAAGAAGGCGCGTTCGGCTTGGGTGCGCACTACAGTTTCTGCATGATTGAGCGCATCCACCATGCGATTGGCTTCAGCATTATCATCTTTGGTTTGAATGCCCAATGTGCCTTGGGCAACAGCAGGAAGCACATCGCCCACTTCCAAATAGCCATGCATTTGGTCTTCCATGTCCATGCGTTTAATGCCCGCAGCGGCAAGAATCACGGCATCAACTTCAGTGCCTAGCTTGTTGCGGCGCGTTTGGATGTTGCCACGAATGGAAACACATTTGAATTTGGGATATTTGGCATTGATTTGAGCAATTCGGCGCAGGCTTGATGTGCCAATGGTGGCATCTTCGGGTAGTGAATCCAAATCACCGCCTGTGACTGTGGCATAAATATCGCGCGGGTCTTCACGTTTGGGATGTGCGCGAATGGATGTGCCAGCTGGAAGCTCTGTGGGCACATCTTTCATGGAATGAACGGCAATATCGGCGCGACCATCCAACAATGCTTCATCGATTTCTTTGGTAAATAAACCTTTACCACCGACTTTTGCCAACGGCACATCCAAAATTTTATCACCCTTGGTGACGATTTTGACCAGTTCGGTGGTGGTGCCAGGAAACAAACGTTCCAATTCAACTGAAACCCATTCAGCCTGCCAAAGGGCAAGGGGTGATTTGCGTGTTGCGATACGAATATGGGTCATGGTTTCAACTCCAAGATTTATGAAAAAGCGTAATCTAGGAATAAACCCAGAAAAATAACAGCACCAAGCACATTGTTATGCAAAAAGGCTTGAAAACAACGCTCACGCTTCCAGCCGCGAAGCAGCCATTGGTGATAAAGCATCATCAAGGCAGCCGCACCAAGCCCTAAAAAATAAAAGAGTCCGCATTCATATTGCAGCCCCAATACGAGCAGCAAAGCAAAGAAGATGAATTGAAACACAGCAATCCATTGCGGGTTGTACTTGCCAAACAAAACAGCTGTGGATTTTACACCAATCTTAATATCATCATCATAATCCACCATGGCATACATGGTGTCATACGCCAAAACCCAACACACATTGGCAATAAAGAGCTGCCATGCTTCAAGGGGTATGCTGCCTGTTGATGCCATGTAGACCATAGGAATTGCCCAGCCAAAAGCCATGCCTAAAAACACTTGCGGCAGATGAGTATATCGCTTCATAAAGGGGTAAAGGGCTGCTAAAAAGAGCGCGACTACCGACAAAACAATGGTGTTCCAATCCAATGTAAGCACCAAAACAAATGCGACAAGGATAAGCATAAAGAAGAGTGCTAAGGCTTGTGTTGTGGTGACTTCACCTGTGGCAAGTGGCCGGTGTGCTGTGCGTTTGACTTTGCCGTCCACTTTTCTGTCGGCGAAATCGTTAATCACACAACCAGCGGCACGCATCAAAAACACACCCGCAACAAATACAAATAAAATATACAGATTAGGTTTCCCTTCGGTGGCAAACCAAAGCGCCCACAAGGTTGGCCACAATAATAGAAAGGTGCCAATGGGTTTATCCAAACGCATCAGGCGAATATAAGGATTGTTTCGCCAGTTCATGTGTTTAGTTGAGAAGAATAAGCAGCCAAGTGCCAATAAAAGTGATGTTGCATAAAAATACAGCTGCCGAACCCAAATCTTTGGCGCGTCCTGAAAGTTCATGGTGTTCAGTGCTGATACGGTCAACGGTGGCTTCAATGGCAGAGTTTAGGAGCTCTACAATCAACACCAACATCCATGCGCCAAGTAATAACACACGCTCGATGGAAGACTCACCCAAATAAAAGGCTAATGGAATAATGAATAGTGAAGCAAAGATTTCGATACGAAAGGCTTGCTCATGTTGCCACGCCGCTTTGAAGCCTTGCCATGACCATTTGGTGGCATGGACAAGATGTTCAAGCGGGTGATGTTTGGGTTTCATTTCGGGCGTTTATCGTAGTAACGGAGCAAGGAAAGTTGCGGCGAACGTTCTTTATCAATGGCAACGGGATAATCACCAGAGAAGCAGGCATCGCAATGTTGTTCACGTGGTTTGCCTACGGCTTTAAACAAACCTTCGTTGGATACAAACGCTAACGAATCTGCACCAATGGCTTTACACATTTCGTCCAAGCTCATGCGGTTTGCCATCAATTCTTCAGAATCAGGGGTGTTGATGCCATAAAAACAGGAGTTTTTGGTTGGTGGGCTGGAAATACGCATGTGAATCTCAGCTGCACCTGCGGCGCGAACCATTTCGACAATCTTGCGACTGGTTGTGCCGCGCACGATAGAATCATCCACCAATATGACACGTTTACCTTTAATCATATCACGGTTGGGGTTGAGCTTTAATTTCACACCAAAATTACGAATACTCTGTTTGGGCTCAATAAATGTGCGACCCACATAATGGTTGCGAATCAAACCCATTTGAAAGGGAATGCCTGTTTCCAATGCAAACCCCATAGCTGGTGGTACACCTGAATCAGGCACAGGGATGACCAAGTCGGCATCAACACTTGATTCTTTAGCAAGCTCAACACCAATATTATGGCGAGCTTGATACACATTCACACCTTCAAGATTGGAGTCTGGGCGCGCAAAATAAACATACTCAAACACGCAAAAACGAAGCTTTGGGTTTGCAAACGGGAAATAAGAGCGCAATGTGCCATCAGGGTCGATAACCACCAACTCTCCTGCTTTTACATCACGTTCAAATTCAGCGCCGACCAAATCAAAGGCGCAGGTTTCACTCGCCATCACCCAAGCGCCGTCAAGTTTACCCAGCACCAAGGGGCGAATACCATTGGGGTCGCGCACACCAAACATACGTTTTTCGGTTAACAGCAAGACGGAAAAGCCGCCTTTCAAGCGTTGTACGGCATCAGCCAGCCGTTCGCGTGTGCTATTGCCCCCGCTTTTGGCAAGCAAATGAATAATCACTTCAGTATCTGATGTGGATTGAAAAATAGAGCCTGCTTTTTCAAGGTCTTTACGCAACGCCTCGGCATTCACAATATTTCCATTGTGGCACATGGCGATACCACCGTGCGCATACTGATACATAAAGGGTTGGCAGTTGCGCAAGCCCAAATCACCTGCTGTTGAATAACGAACATGTCCTATCGCGCTGCGCCCTTCCAGTTTGGCAATGTCTTCTTTTTGATACACGTCGGAGACCAAACCCATGCCTCTGTGGTTGTTAAAATTGGTGCCATCGGTGGAAACAATACCTGTGGACTCTTGCCCGCGATGTTGCTGCGCATACAAACCAAGGTAGGTTAAGTTGGCTGCTTCGGGATGGTCTAAAACACCAAACACACCACATTCATCACGAAAATGGTCATCATCATAATGGGTTTCTACGCAGGAATGGTTTGCGGGGCTGGTCATGGCTGTTTATCCTTGAGGGTGTTCATCAGTAGTTCTTTCATGGCTTCTTGGTCTTGAGGGGTGATAGCGTCTTTGGCTTTGTCCGCAGCTGTTTTCATCATATCTCCCGCTGAAGGTATATCAGGGGCTGAGCCGCCTTCTTGCGTGGAAAACGGGTAATCCGCAGGTATGGTTTTGCCAATAAATGCGCTAAGTTCAATGGCATAAGGCGTGAGCAAGCTTTTTTGCATCCAAGGCTGGTTGGGTTTGGCATAGGCTGTATACATTAAAAACGCAGTGCCAATCAATAAAAGTCCGCGTGCAGCACCAAAAAACATACCCAATGTGCGGTCTGTTGCAGTCAGCGCTGCCAAGTCCACAAGTTTGCGCACGATAAAACCAATAGCGCCAACAATAAACATGACCAAGACAAAAATAAGTACAAAGGCTGCGATATTGGCAAGGTTATTTTGGGTAATCCATTGGTCGAGTAAACCACTGGCATCACCTGCAAAGCGGCTGGCTAAAAAGAAGGCAAGCACCAGCCCAACAAGTGAGATAATTTCGCGCACAAAGCCGCGCCAAAGGGATAACACCATGGAAAGCCCCACGATGGTAATCAGGATGTAATCAAAAAAGTTCATGTTTTATGACCTAAAATGCGAGCTGTACTGCTTGGCTCAAATGCTTTGCCGGCATGGCTTGCCACCCATTGTCTTGTTGTGATGGGCGTAGGATAGCAGGGATATTGGCTTCCTGCACCCTTGTTTGATTACCCTGCGGCAACAGCAGTTGATTAAAGCCTAAATT
>CAMZLX010000021.1 GCA_947311795.1 uncultured Zetaproteobacteria bacterium | reverse complement strand
GCCCAAGTTTCAGCGTGTAATAAGCTGCTTATCAGCACCCATTTGCCAAGAATAATTATGATTAAGGCAACAACGCCAAATGCACCAATGTTTGGCGCTTGCATGACGCTGAGAAGGCGTTCGGGGTTTTG
The DNA here is from genome assembly GCA_947311795.1 of uncultured Zetaproteobacteria bacterium. Taxonomy (GTDB): domain Bacteria; phylum Pseudomonadota; class Zetaproteobacteria; order Mariprofundales; family Mariprofundaceae; genus Ghiorsea. The sequence goes on along the minus strand of CAMZLX010000021.1, from coordinate 8,601 downwards.
ATGTGCTGCGCCCAAACCATCAGCTAAATCGGCGAGCCCATCCAAGTGCAGGAAACCTGTTACCATCAACCAAACACAAAGCAATATAAAGGCGGTGACCAGCGGAGAAAGCCCGGAAAATAACCATGCCACAATCCAAAGCTTGAAACCAAGCGTTAAACCAACCAAGGGAAATATGGAAAGCTTGGGTGAGATGCGTGCATTTACTTTGGGTGTTGGAAAAATGGTTAAAAACTTGAGGGTGGCAAAATAATTGCCCCAAAGTTTGTTGCGTTTCGCAGATGTTTCGCTGTTCATGGGTTGGCTTGGTGATTCATGAACCACAACATGGGAGGTCTATCTTGCACGATGGTGATACGCGACCATGCGGCATGCGGCACAAACAAACTGCTCAAATGTTGGGTGGGCACATGCAATGCCAAACCGAGTAATACGCGAATTACGCCACCATGCGCAATCAACAAATGATGACCACCTTGTTCGATATGTTCAGCTATATAATTATCCCATGTTTGTTTTACCCGCCCATGAAAATCAGTAAAAGTTTCACCGTTGGGTGCTTCAAGTTGACTCACATCCGCTTGAAAGTTGGGTTGTTCATGAAGCAGTGTTTTGATGTCTTGCCCTTCCCAATCACCAAAGTCCATTTCAGCAAAACCTCGATTGTAGGTCACGGGTACTTCGTCTTTAAGTTTCTCGGCAAGCCATGCGCAACGTTGAAGTGGTGAGCTAACCACTTGGGTTATGGGTTCTTGATGTATGGTTTTTACCGCTTGTAGTAGTTGCTCTTTCCCTATATCACTTAAGGGAACATCTGTTGCCCCATATAACTTTCCCACATCCATTTCAGTCTCGCCGTGTCTGAGAATATCAAGGGTAAGTATGGGTGAGCTCATGCGCTTAAGCACCCACTACAATTTCTTTGGGTCTGGCATGGCTGAGGAAGTCATTGTTGGACATGGTCAAACCATACGCGCCTGCCAAACCAAACACAGCAATATCACCAATATGCGCGTCTTCAATGAACACATCATTGGCGAGTTTATCTGCGCTGGTGCAAAGCGGCCCGCCAAAATAAACTTTTTCTTGATGAATAGACTCTTGGGTTTCAAAGAGTTTGTCTCGCCCTAAGTTTACAATAGTCATGGGATGATTGATGGATAAAGCAGCGGGACGGCGAAAATGATTGATGCCGCCAGCACAGATGACTTGTTTTTTACCACGGCTTGTTTTGATGTCGATGATTTCTGTGCAAAACCAACCGCATTCTGCAGCCATCCAACGCCCTAACTCTAAGACAAAATGTCTGCCTTCAAAGTGGTATGTTGTAATCATGGCTGCTAAACCATCGGCATAGGCTTGGGGGTCGAAGTCATGCCCTGTTTCTTCATAATCCACACCAAAGCCGCCACCGAAATCGATGATGTCGCATGTGATGCCTGCATATTGGGATTCAATGCGCTTTGTGAGTTCAAAAACAAGCTCACAATTGTGCAATAAATCATCCACTTTAAGTACACCGCTGGCGGCAAAGACATGTAAGCCCCTAAAGTTGAGCTTATCCAAAGCAAGAATTTGCGGTAGGGCAACATCCAGTTGTTCTTCATCAATGCCAAATTTCTTCGAGCCACCTGAAAATGTGGTTTGTGCATCATGAATATCAAAGTTGGCGTTGATGCGCAGCAAAATATCTTGGGTTTTGCCTGCTTTGGTGCATAAATTTTGGATGCGATGGGCTTCCACCAATGATTCAATATGAATGGTGCGGATGTTGTTATTCACACACCATGTAAGCTCTTCCAAGCTTTTGCCTGGCCCTGTGTAAATCAGTTGTTCGGGTGTAAACCCTGCATTCACAGCCTTGGCGGCTTCGCCTAAGCTTGCGATTTCAATGCCAGCTACGCCCGCTTTTAATGCCGCTTCAAGGAAAGCAGGGTGGGGATTGGCTTTCATCGCATAAAAGACTTCCACACCTTGCGGCATCATATTCTTTAAGCAGTGGGTGCGTTTGCTTAGGCGAGCAGTGTCGTAAATATACGCATTCAAAGTTTGACCACTTTGACTTTGTTGACGAATGATTTCTTCGATGTGAGATGGAATTTGCATACGACGAAGTCCACCACAAACATCACGTTTGACCAAGTCAAATTTTTACACATATTTTATGACAGCCGCCGCATAAATGGTTACGCTACGCAACATAGACCAAATTACAGGACGGTAGAAACATGTCAGAAGCATTAAAAGAGCTTAGTATTTCACCCTATAAACGCCATGTTATCATGTGCGTTGGTAAGTCGTGTGGTGAAAATATGCCGCTTTTAAAGTATATGAAAGAAGCTGTGGCGAAAGCAGGTTTGGCAGAAGGCGAGCTTGCGGTTCGGGTGAATCGGGCAGGTTGCTTGGGTGTGTGTAAACAAGGGCCAATCATGGTGGTTCACCCTGAAGGTGTGTGGTATGCGGACTTGGATGAAGCCAAGGTGGATACCATTATTGAATCACACTTCAAGCAAGGTAAACCTGTGGATGCATGGGTATTTCATGCACAGGATAATTAAAACGTGAGCATTAAATTCGAAGATGCCTTGAAAGCAAAACAATTGCGCAATTTTTTTGATGAAAAAGGGCGTATTTATATTGTGGTGGATGCGACCACGGATGATGTGATTGTGCCTGATTTTTTACAGGGTGACCCTGCGTTAAGGTTAGTGTTAAACACACGTATGCCGCAGCCGATTTATATTCGTGATGGGTTTGTGGAGTCCAACTTTTCCTTTTCAGGTGCCGCACACCATTGTGTGATTCCCATGAATCGAATTTGGGCAGCGTACGTGCCTGATTTGGCTATGGAATCGGGTTTAATTTGGCAAGATAGTATTCCAGAGACAGTCAAAATGGTGTTGGATGCTGTGGATGACATCAAACCTGAAGCTTTGGAAGAAAAAGAAACAAAACCAAGTATGACCTTGATTCAAACATCCGAGAAAGATGAAGATAAAAAGAAAGCGCAATCAGCATCGGCAAAAAAAGGCAAAAAACGTGGTCACTTGTGGGTGGTGAAATGAAATATATAGCGTTTCTTTTTATGGTGTTCATAAGTTTTTCAACGTCAGGGTGGGCAGAGGATGCGGATGCGCGGTTTCATATCCGTGTGTATCCAACCGAAGATAATCCGAGGTTAAGTGTGAATGATGCCATGCGTTTGGCGCTACCAACATTATGGAAGCGGGTTGTGCCAACACAAGGGCTGGACAAAGCAAGCAGGCTTAAAGGTCGCACCTCACTGGTTTTACAATTTAAGGCGGACAAGCGTTGGGTGGATTTGGTGTTTAATCCTGTGCAAGTGCAACGGTACTTGGCGGGTTTTGGGATTGCTATGGTCAACCAACAGCCGAAGTGGGATTTAAGTATTCAGGTGAGAGGGTTTGACCAAGATGATGCAAGTCTAGCGCGTGAGCTGATGAATTTTAGTTATACCATGGCAGATAAGCAAGGCTTTTTGCTGACCCCCAAAGGACGAAAATTGCAATTAAGCTTCCAGCCCAGTGCGGATGCGTATGGGCAGCCCATGATTTCAGTGGATGTACAAGGTGCTTTTTCTACTGATATTTTGGCAGAGACACAGCAAATGCCACAGGCTTATTTGAGTTATCAACTTCAAGCTTGGCTGCAAGATATTTTGTTGCAAATTCGAGATGCATACAGTTTGGGTACATTACATTTTAAAGATACATCCAAAGAAATGATGATTACGATTGAATCGGATTTGCCGCTTACATCCGAGGTGGCTTTGGAAGAGGCGCTTGTTCGTCAAGCGCATGTGGTGTCAGTTACTCCAGTGTTGTTGCAAAAGATGCGGCGGCAATACCGCATTGTGATGAAAGATGATGATGATTCATGGGTAGAATCATGGTTTTCAGCATACGGTATGCAGGCTATTCGCCAAGCGGATGGCAGTGAAAGTCAGTGGTTGGTGCAATAGGACTGTTTTGAGCGAACAACAGATTTTATCCTTGGCTATTCCTGACCAAAAACACTATGGAAATTGGGTGCGGCATGGTGCTTGTGAGGAAGCTCAATCACGTTTGGCACTATGGATGGTCAAAGGGGGCACTTTATGGCTTTCTTCGCATGAAGTTGCTGGCAAAAGTCATTTGATTCATGGTGTGTTTGATGATTATACACAGATTGCTTTTTTGCCACCATTTCAAACACATTTATCATCCGTGGCACAACTCAAAACATGGTTGAATGCTAGTGAACATCATGCGTATTGGGTGTTGGATTTGCCTGCTGGAGCTCTGCCTGCAGCAACAAGTTATGCAGTATTCCATTTGATTGAACGTGCCAAAGATATGAACAAGGCTTTGCTTATCAGTTGGCGCTGTGCTGAATCGGATATGCCGCCTGAATTAAGCAGTCGGTTATTGATGATGGAGCAGGTGAGTATAGCGCCGCCTGAGCAGGATGAAGAATTGGAAAAAGTATTGAAGTCGGTGTTGCAAACCATGCAATGGGATATGAAAGAGACTGTGCTGCCCACGTTGCTGCAATATATACCACGCAGGTTGGCTGATTTATTGCAAGCCATCAACACGTTGGACATTTATTCCAGAGAAAAGTGTGAGAAAATGAATGCTGCCAAAGCGCTTAAAGTTTTGGGTATATCGTGATTAAAATTATTGTATCCGAGCAAAAGTTATACCATCGCAGAAAAACAGGTGTGGTTTGTGTGTACCCGATTTCTACCGCAAAAAATGGCGTGGGCAATCAACAAGGAAGCTTACAGACACCCTTGGGAAGGCACCGTATCAAATATAAAATTGGTGATGGAGAAATGCCGCTGACTTCATTTGTTGGCAGAAAGGTTGTGGGATTGTTTTCAGAGGATATACGAAGTTCTCAACCCGATTGGATATTAAGCCGGATTCTGTGGTTGGAAGGGCAACAAACGGGAATCAATAAACGCGGAAAACAAGATACGTTTCAGCGTTATATTTATATTCATGGTACGGATGAAGAAGATAAGATTGGGCAGCCTGTTTCGCATGGTTGTATTCGCATGTGCAATGATGATGTGATTGATTTATTTGCCCATGTCAGACCAGGCGAGATGGTTTATATTAAGCCATGAATAAAACGCAAAAAAAGCGTATTATTGATAGACATAGGGATAGTCTGAAACGGTATGGCTATCATCCCAATGCCTTGTATTGGAGTAATCAAGACATTCAAGAATTACGGTTTCAAGTTTTGGCAGAGATTGGTGTGAATCAGGGCGATAGTGTGTTGGATGTTGGCTGTGGTTTTGCAGATTTAAAGTCATGGTTTGCAGCACAGGGGAAAGATGTGGTATATACAGGCATTGATATTTCGCCTGACCTTATTGCTGTGGCCAAAGCACAGCATCCGAACACACCACTGTTTACTAATGAACTTAAAAAAAGTGGTTTTAAGATGCTTTCGTTTGACTGGGTTTTGCTCTCGGGCGCCCTAAATGAGCCCTATGGTGATAAAGGGAAATATGCTCGGCAAACGATTAAAGAAATGTATCGTTTATGTCGCCAAGGGGTGGCATTTAACCTGTTGAATGCAAAGGTGGTGCAAGCCCATGATTTACAAAGCTTTAAGCCTGAAGAAATATTGACATTTTGCCAAAGTTTAAGCCCTAACTGCAGGCTGCGCGATGACTATTTGGATAATGATTTTACCGTCTATATGTTTAAGGAATAAATAAACAGGTTTACTTTATAGGGTCTTTATAGGTTGCGAAGGGATATGAGTCGGGCATAGTTCGGGCTCAAGTGAAATTATTGGGGATGTTATGACAACCAAGAATCAGCAAGAAAACCAAGCTGGCATCACGCAAGAGGGTCGCTTCTACAGCGCCGAGCGTTTGCATGCCATGCACGATATGATGTTATTCGTTCGCCGCTTTGAAGAAAAAGCTGGGCAAATGTATGGCTTAAAAAAAATTGGCGGGTTTTGCCATTTATGTAATGGGCAAGAAGCGGTGTGTATCGGCATGGAAGAAGCCTCAGAACCTACCGATTATATGATGACCAGCTACCGCGACCACGGTCATATTTTAGCACGTGGCTCAGACCCCACAGCCATTATGGCAGAATTATTGGGTCGAGCAGGTGGTATTGTGGGCGGTAAAGGCGGCTCCATGCATATGTTCGACAAAGAGAAAAACTTTGCGGGTGGCAATGGTATTGTGGGTGAACAAGTGCCGATTGGTATTGGGTTCGCTTTTGCCAGCCAATACCGCGATGATAAGCGTGTGTCCATTACCATTATGGGTGATGGTGGTGTGAATCAGGGCGCGGTGTATGAATCGTTTAACATGGCGGCACTTTGGAAACTTCCAGTTGTATTTGTGATTGAAAACAACCAATACGCCATGGGTACATCGCTAAGCCGTGCATCAGCGGAAACACATCTTTATAAGCGTGGTATTTCATTCAAAGTGCCAGGCATTCAAGTGGATGGTATGGATGTGTTGGAAGTTGAACGCAAAATGACTGAGGCGTTGGAACATGCGCGTTCTGGGCAAGGTCCAATCATTGTGGAAATGATGACTTACCGTTACCGTGGTCATTCGATGTCTGACCCTGCAACGTATCGTACACGTGATGAAGTGGATGAATGGCGTTCCGGTCGTGACCCTATCGTGCGTTTACAAAAGCAAATGATTGAAGCTGGTCTTGCGACCGAAGCTGAATTTAAACAAAAAGATAAAGATATTAAGAAAGAAGTGGTGGCAGTGGCGAAAGCAGCAGAAGCGCAACCTGAGCCCGACCTTTCAGCATTGTGGGATGACATCATCACTGATGAAATTCCCAATGCATACCCATACCCAAGGCAGGTAGGATAATGGCTAAGATTACGTATCGTGAAGCATTAAATCAGGCGATGTGCCAAGAAATGGAGCGGGATGACCGCGTATTTTTGATGGGCGAAGAAGTTGCTGAATACAATGGTGCATACAAAGTATCCCAAGGTATGTTGGATAAGTTTGGTCCGAAACGTGTAATTGATACACCCATCACAGAGCTTGGTTTTTCTGGGCTTGGTGTGGGCGCAGCTATGGCTGGCTTACGCCCTGTGATTGAGTTTATGACTTGGAACTTTGCTATTCTTGCAGCCGACCAAATCGTGAATGCTGCCGCTAAAATGAAATATATGACAGGTGGTCAATATGACTGCCCAATGGTGTTTCGTGGCGCAGGTGGTGCTGCAGCGCGTGTAAGCTCACAACATTCCCAAGCCTTTGAAAATTGGTATGCCAATATTCCAGGTTTGAAAGTTGTGATGCCATCCAATCCTGCAGATGCTAAGGGTTTGTTGGCGGCATCCATTCGTGACAATGACACGGTGATTTTCATCGAGAATGAGATCAATTATGGTGACATTGGTGAAGTTCCAGAAGGTGAATATATTATTCCACTGGGCAAAGCGGATATTAAACGTGTGGGCAGTGATGTAACGCTTGTGGCGCACTCGCGTATGACAGGTTACGCCTTGATGGCAGCAGACGAATTGGCGAAACAAGGCATTGATGCAGAGGTTGTTGACCCGCGCACCATTCGCCCGTTGGATGAAGCGACTATCTTAGCATCGGTTGCCAAAACCAACCGTGCTGTGGTGATTGAAGAAGGCTGGCGTTTTGCAGGTATTGGTGCGGAAATTTCTGCGCGTATTATGGAAAAAGGTTTTGATGATTTGGATGCGCCTGTTGCGCGTGTGACAGGTAAAGATGTGCCTATGCCATATGCTGCCAACTTGGAAAACTATGCGCTTCCTTCCGTAGCTGAAATTGTTGAAGCGGCGCGTGTTGTTTGTAATCGCGCTTAATGATGATTAGCTCACTTTCATATTGCTCGATTGCTTTATCAAGAATGCTCATGTGCAGCAAGCACACTGCGCCTTCTTTCTTTGCACTCAAACAATCTGGAAAGCAATCTCATGCACCATTTGAAATGACAAATTTTTGTCGTGACACCTTAGTCATGACCAAACATTGAGGTAAAATATGCCGATTGATATTTTTATGACCCAATTATCACCGACGATGACCGAAGGTAAAATTGCGCGTTGGCTAAAGAAAGAAGGTGATACACTTGAATCAGGCGAAGTGATGCTTGAAGTGGAAACCGACAAAGCGACCATGGAAGTGGAAGTGATTGACGAAGGTGTATTGCATAAAATCATTGCACCAGAAGGCACGCTTGTCACTGTGGGTGAAGCCATTGGCGTGATTGCTGAAGATGATGAAGAAGTACCCGCGGATTACGAGCCTGAGGGCAGTGGGCAAGCGCCCGTGCTTGAGACACACGGCACACCCGCAGCGGTTGAAGCAGAACCCACACCAACCGTTGTACCAGTGCCGGCTGAAGTTGCACCGCAAGCTGAAACACCTGCCGTAGACCAAGCCGCCGTTGAACGCGCAGCCAATGATAAACGCATCAAAGCATCACCTTTAGCCCGTCGCTTGGCGAAACAAAAAGGTATTAATATTGCAGCGATTACAGGCACAGGCCCTCGCGGTCGAATTGTCAAATCAGATATTGAGAATGCGGCAAAACGTGGCATCAG
>CAMZLX010000020.1 GCA_947311795.1 uncultured Zetaproteobacteria bacterium | reverse complement strand
TATTCATTTGGTGGAGGCGGCGGGATATATTCGGGGCGTCCTGCCCCTCACCACAAGGGCAATCATTCGATTGTACCCATCGGCTGTCCTACCGATGGGTCGAACCCACGTAAGATTTCTCATCCCTAACACCACGCTCAAATAAAAAAAGCTGCCTGAAGGCAGCTTATTCATTTGGTGGAGGCGGCGGGATTCGAACCCGCGTCCAAAAACCATCAGCCAAAGGCTCTACATGTTTATTCCGTTATAATAGCACCTACTGAAAACCTAACGGACAAGGGCTTCAATAGGTCGTCTCGTTACTAGTTAACCTCTGGTAGCACGGGTCTACACTTCCAGAATGGCGATCCCATTTGTTTGACCCCGGATTCTCAAGCAATGGGCAACTCAAGAGCGGGGTAACTTACGCAGCGTAAGCTAGTTCTGTGTCGTCGTTTGCGACTATTGTTTTGGCCTGGATAACGGGCGTACCTACCCGACATGCACCCAAGGGTTCAGAATCTCTGTCGAAACCATGTCGCCCCCTTTAAGGTTTGGCGAATGCTACACTGCCATAAGTCGTGCGCAATCTTTTCAGTTTATAAGCTTTGGAAATATGTTTTTAAACGGTTGAGGTCTTGCCAAGCGCGGCGTTTGTTTTGTTGCGCGCGCAATAAATACGATGGATGGTCAATCACCAGCACAGGAATACCGCGATAAGTGAACCGCCCTGCCCTAAGCTCAGTTAACGATGCTTCGACCTTTAGCATGGATTGCGCCACCACTCTACCCAATAAACAAATAAGCTTGGGCTCAATTTTAGCAAGTTGTGCATTCAAAAAAGATTCACATGCTAAAAACTCTTTGGGTTTGGGGGCGCGATTATGTTGCGGGCGGCATTTCACGCCATGCATCATATATATTTCATCTCGATTTAAACCAATGGATGCCAACATACGTTCAAACAACACGCCATTAGCACCAACAAACGGTTTACCTTCCAAATCTTCATCCCGATTGGGTGCTTCACCGATAAACACAATATCTGCATTTTCATTGCCGTCACCAAACACCAATTGATTACGTGAGCCCACCAGCTCACATGCCTTACAAACTTCAGCCTTAGCCTTTAATGCAGTCAAATCATCACTACCAGAGACAAATACAGGTGAAGGTATGACTTCTTCTATGAATGTTGCAGCGGATTCCGCAACTTCTACTGTCTGAGGAGATATTGGCATTTCAGCCTTGGCATAAGTTTGTGTTTGCTCAACAACTTTCTCTACGCCAACAGCTTCAATCACCACTTCTTTTTCATTGGCATCTACAAACGAAGAAATCGGCGTTTGCACACCGATTTCTTTTAAATAAACACTTTGAAAGTCTTTAACAGTCATTTTAAATGATTTACATCAAACTTTGAGGAATAGAATGTTTTCGTCCTAGGCGTGAAGGCGAAGATATAGCAGCGCTATTTCGAGCCTGAACAACAACGGAATCAAACATTCTAAACGCAAATCAACCTTTCAACAAACCATCTACGTATGTTTTTGAGCCTAAATATACTGGCACACGTTGATGCAATGCCTCAGGCTGAACCTCAGACACAAGCATATCCTTGCTCATTGATTTACCACCCGCTTGCTCCATCACAAAACCCATAGGAATCGCTTCATATAACAAGCGAAGTTTGCCTGTGGTGTTTTTGCCATCTGCGGGGTATAAAAATACACCGCCTTTAAGAAGCGTACGATGAACATCAGCCACCATCGCGCCCACATAACGCATACCAAGACCAGTATCTTTCTTTAAATTTTCTAACTTCTCGCCCATGCCATCCGACCATTGGTCAGCATTGGATTCATTCACAGAATAATAACCACCTGTTTCAGGAATACGAATATTGTCATGGCTAAGTTCAAAACGCGCTGATGCTGGGTTGAATGTAAAGCCGTGTGTGCCTTCGCCCACAGAGTAAACCAACATCGTTGAAGGGCCATACAACACATAACCTGCTGCAATCACTTCCGAACCAGCTTGCAATGTGTCGGACACATGCGGGCGTTCTGAGTTGGCAGTTTTACGTTTAACGACCGAAAAAATCGTGCCCACAGGACCATCAACATCGAGGTTGGATGAGCCATCAAGCGGGTCAACCAAAACCAAGTAGTCTGCATCTTGGTATTCTTCAATCACCAACAATTCTTCTTGCTCTTCAGAGCCCACGGCACAAATAAAACCTGTAGAACGCATTTCTTCCAAGAAAATATCATCCGATAATACATCGAGGACTTGTTGCTCCTCACCTTGTACATTTTCAGAACCAGCCGCGCCCAATGCATTGCGGAATACTGCCCCACGCAATAAAGCAGAGATTTCAATCGCTGCGCGACCTACGCCCTGAATGATTGGCATCATATCGTGCCCATTTTTTCCTTCACTCGCAATTCGACTTAGTGTTGTTGGCATATTACAGTTCCCCCAAATTTAGTGCGCCGTAGCCTAGCCCAACAATGAGATTATTACCATGAACAATGAACATCAACGCCTTTACACACTGACTGAATTTATCCTTGGGCTGATGCAAAAGAATGGCGGGGCTATTCCATTTCAAAGCTGGATGAACGCAGCTTTGTATGCACCCAAGCTTGGTTATTATGAAAGTGAAACCATTTTTGGTAAAACAGGCGACTTTACCACTGCTGCTGCCATGGGCAATTGGTTGGCACTCGCCTTTGCAGAATCCATACACAAAAGTTGGCAAGCTATGGGCGAGCCTAATCACTGGACATTACTGGAACAAGGAGGCGGCAATGGTGTTTTATTGTGCAACACATTAGCCCAACTTGCGACACTTGGCTTAACACCCCCCCACATCATCGCCGTGGAAACCAGCGAACAACTGCGCCAACGCCAAGCTGATAACTTTGCCAAACACAGGTTTACTGTGCAGCAAGCAACACATCTGCAAGACATTAAACCTGTTGAAAACCTGATTATGTTCAGCAATGAGCTGCCCGATGCCTTTCCTGTGCAATGTTTTCAATATAAAGACGAACAAACCATAGAGCGAGGTGTTGATTGGGATGGTCAAACCTTTATTTGGGCTGACTTAGCACCCACAAAGCTTGATATTGGCAAGCACATTCAAGACAAATGGCAAGATGGTTATATCAGCGAGTTCAACCCACATTTATCATCATGGCAACAAGATGTTTCAAGCTTATTTGAACGCGGTGTGGTGCTTACCGTTGATTATGGTTATACCCAACAAGAATATTATCGCGCTCAACGCATGGAAGGCACACTGATGGGGCATTATCAACATCAAGTGGTTGAAGATGTGCTTAAATTATCACCAGGACTTTGCGACATCACTGCTCATGTGGATTTCACGGCATTAAAAAAATCAGGTGAATCCGCAGGACTAAATAGTATCGCCTACACCACCCAAGGTGCATGGCTGGCGCAATCGGCAAGCGTTCAGCAACACCTTCAAGAGCTTGCTGCCCACCCAAGCGTGGATAATATGAAACAAATCACCCAAGCCAAACATTTGATGTTGCCCACAGGCATGGGCGAATCCTTTAAACTACTGATTCAAGGCAAAGGCTTGGATGAATCAAGCAGTCAAAGCCTAGTCTCACCAAGCTTTGACCGCCTGCATACGCTTTAGTGTTCAGCGTTAGACGTAATCCAGTTTTCTTTTATGTCTTTGTAAATAAACGAAACTAAAAACACTTCAAATGCCAACACAACTGGCTGCAAAAACACAAACAGGATATCAATGACATATTCAATACCTGTATGTTCTGCGCTATCACCTGATATTGATGAAAGTACAAACCAAAAAAGGGGAACTACGCCTACAAGACATGAAATTCTAATACTGTTGCCTTTGGTGACCATCCAAGATTGTTTTAATGAAATCTTTTCGTCCACCGCAATAGAAGGGAAAACCAAACAAAATCTACCACCAAAATAAACCTGTAAAATGCCAAAGGTGGCTAATAATGCAAAGTCCCAGTCAGAAGAAACCCCTAGCATGTAAAAGAGCAGCGTAAGTAACGGAATAGACACTAACCACATCAATGAAATTACGACCACTCCCGTAAGTAGCATATATAAAGAAAACCATAACTCACGACGCGTAAGGCTGAGCGTATAAGGTACTAAAGGCGTATCTGAGATAAGTATCAAACGATGACAAACAACTGCAAAAACAGCGTAGCTACCCCAAATCATGAGTGAAAATATCCAACCAACCCACTGGGGCATATCTGGAAAGGTTTGGGAGACCGTGTCATAAAATAAAAACAGGAAAACCATCAGCAGCGCAGGGAACAACAATACTTTAAAGTAATAAGTTTTATTGTTTTTTAATGCCTCATGAGCTTGGGAAATAAT
>CAMZLX010000019.1 GCA_947311795.1 uncultured Zetaproteobacteria bacterium | reverse complement strand
GCTTAAAAGCGAACCTTTGATTAACCACTGTTCTTCATCGTTTAAAAATGGAAGGATAAATAATATTCCCCAAATACCACCCCAAACAATGCGCGGATAAAGCCATGCGGGGGTTAAAGTAGGGGCGATGCTAACATCCAACATCGCAGAAATACCATATTGCCCAAATAACCATACGGTTAAACTGTTCATCAATGCGCCAAAACAACCTGCGGCGAAAATCACCAATAATTTATTCATTTGATAACTCCATCAGTAGAAAGTGAACAGGTTATGTTTGGTGGGTGGTTTAGGCAATGCAAACGGATAAACCGTGTCTTTTTGAAGTGTTCATGATGAACAGTTGTTGCATGATAAATCACATGAAAAGTAATGGGGTATCAAGTGGTATTCCGAGTTGGCATGCTTTTCGCTTATACCTTACAACATTGAACGTTTTGGAGGTGAAAGCATGGATATTGCAACGATAATTGGGATGGTAGTTGCTTTTGGCTTGGTTCTTTTTGCTATTGGTGATGCCATCACAGGGTTTATTGATGTACCGTCCATGGCAATTGTGATTGGAGGTACGATTGGCGTTTTGCTTGTCGCATATCCTCTGGCGAATTGTATAGGTGTGATTAAAATTATTCTCAAAACTATTCTCAATAAACCTACGGATGGCCCAAGTATTGTAACGGAACTGGTGGACCTTGCACAAATTGTACGTAAGGAAGGGATATTAGCTTTGGAAAGCAAGGTGGGTGATATTGAGCATCCATTTATGTCCAAGGGTTTGCAAATGGCGATTGATGGTCAGGAGCCATCAGAGATTGAAGACATTTTGTACATGGAAATAGACAAGCTTGGTGAACGGCACCTGCGAGGTGCTGATATGATGACAGCACTTGGCACATTTGCACCATCGATGGGTATGATTGGTACATTGGTAGGTTTGGTGCTTATGCTAGCTAATATGGAAGATCCTGCCTCCATTGGGCCTTCTATGGCAGTGGCACTGTTAACAACATTTTATGGGGCATTGATGGCAAATATTATCTTTTTGCCCATGGCCTCTAAGCTTAAAACACGAAGCAAAGAAGAACTGTTGGTTCATGAAATAATTTTGACGGGCATTCAATCTTTGGTTGCAGGGGAAAATCCTCGTGTCATGGAACAAAAACTTCATGGTTTCCTACCACCAACCAGCCGTGAATCTGCTTTCGATTAATATATTATGGGTAAGCGACAAAAAAAACCAGATCCTGTTTTACCTGATTCAGACCCAGGGGCGGCATTGTTTTTGGAATTAATGATGCAAATGTTGGCATTTTTTATTTTGCTGACATCGATTGCAGTGATTGTGGATGAAAAGCGTATGGCTGCGATTGGTTCATTGGCGGGAACATTTAGCCCCCTTCCTGATGGTGCGAATCTCTCAGAAGGTAAGGGACCATCCATGCCTGCACGTGATATTATCGATGGTACACGTGCACCCAAGCGAACCGCCAAAGAATTGACAGATATGTCTAGAGAACTTGGGTTAGGTGATGCACTTCATGCTTTACCTTTAGATCAAGATAAGGTGCGCGTGCGTTTTCCAGAAAATATTATATTTGCGCGTGGTCAAATTGAAATTTCCCAAACGATGTCTCCGCTCATGGATAAGTTGGCTAAGGTGTTTCAAAAGCCAGAGGTTATTGAAATTCGTATCGAAGGGCATACGGATGATACACCAACCCGAGGTTCTAGGTTTCCATCGAATTGGGAGCTATCAGCGGCACGTGCGATGAGCCTGTTTCATGTATTATCCGAACGCGGTGTCCCCAATGGACGTATGATTGCGGCAGGTATGGGGGATAAACACCCTATTCAGGGTAATCCTAGCATGAGCCGCAGGGTTGAAATCGTGCTTAAATTTAGACCTGTTTCAGTGACACCTGAATTGCAAGTGAATGCAGGTAAACTGGTTACACCACAACATCATGTGGTTGCACCACCGAGCAAGAGCTTTTAATCGTGGCACGTCAAAAGAAACTTGAACCAGAGGTGCTTGCGGACCCTGAAGCATGGATGACAACATTTGCTGATTTAATCAGTTTGATGCTGACGTTTTTTATTTTGTTGGTATCCATGTCAACACTGGATAAGACAGGGCTACAAGATATTTCAACTTATTTTGACCAAGCTGTTTCCGTTCTCAACTCTGGTGACGGCACTGAAATTAATATTATAAGCCCACTAGAGTTGCAGCGTATTGTAACACCAAGAGAGTTGATGTTGGCGATGCGTCAAAATAGTAACGTTGTTCTTAAAAACAGTACGCTTAAACATAATATTCGCGCATTGATTGTGAAAAACCGTTTATACCTGCGTATGGAAGATGCTGCACTTTTTGTAGAGGGTTCCGCCAAATTAAAAGCTAAACATATCAAGTCATTACGGCGTTTGGCTCGGATGTTAGCAACATCACCTGGGCTTATAAGTGTAAACGGACACACAGATAATAGATTTGAACCAAACCGACAGTTCGCTGACCCTTGGAGTCTAAGTTTGGCAAGAGCGGCATCAGTCTTGCATATCCTTGAAGCCGAGGGTGTGAATTCTTCGCGATTATCTCTCGCAGGATACGGTCCTTCGCGCCCTGTATCTACAGATGCAACGATATACGGTAGAAAAAGAAATCGGCGCGTTGATATTGTTGTTTATAAATAAGAAGGAGTTTCATTATGGCTGATGAAAAAGAAGAAGAATCTAAAAAAGCATCGGGAGGTATTTTGCCCATCATTAATTTGGTTCTTCTTGTTATTTTATTGGGTATTGGCGGTTTTATTGCTTGGAAAATGATGGCAATGGAGCAAGTTGCAGAGCCGATAGCTCAGGAACAGTCCGAAGGTCAAGCTGTAGATACTGAATTACCTGAAGCAGAAGATGAAGACCCAGATGCAGCACCTATTTTTATCGATATCGCAGATATCACCATTAACTTGGCGGATACTGATGTCAGCCGTTTTTTGCGGGCGAAAATAAAATTAGAACTGCGCAATGAGGCAGCTCAGGCTCGCGTTGAACAACAAATGATTAAAATCAATGATATGGTACTAACGCTCTTGTCGAGCAAAACCTTTGCTGAAATTCGTACGCCGCAAGGTAAGTACGACTTGAAGGAAGATATTGTATACCGCATCAATCGACTGGTGGGTGGTAAACCAGTTAAAAATATGTATTTCACAGACTTTGTTTCGCAATGACGCAAGAAAGTAAAAACCCTGAAGCTACAGAGCCTATCTTAGCACCTGAAGAAATAGATGCTCTGATGGAGGCTGTGGTGCCAAGTGAAGAGGCAGATGCATTATTTGCCACACTACCCGATGTGCCGCAGCCTGAAGTTGTTGAGGATTTTGATTTTGAGGTGGCGGCAAATTCTGGTCCAGAACGGTATCCGTTATTCAGTACGTTGCAGCAGCGCATGACGGAGTCTTTAAAAGAGTTATGGGTTGAAACGTTTCAACGGGAAATACAGTTGGATGGTGAAAATATAGAGCAGCGTGTTTATGCGGATATTGTTGCCGAAGATAAAGAAAATCCACAAGTATATTTCACTTATGATGTGCAAGATCTTGGACGTATGGTGGTGGCTTGGGACTTACCGTTAGTGGTTGCCTATATAGATGCTATGTTGGGTGGGCCTGGGGAAGCATATGGGGAA
This sequence comes from uncultured Zetaproteobacteria bacterium, assembly GCA_947311795.1. Classification (GTDB taxonomy): domain Bacteria; phylum Pseudomonadota; class Zetaproteobacteria; order Mariprofundales; family Mariprofundaceae; genus Ghiorsea. Next base: position 18,355 of record CAMZLX010000019.1, on the reverse strand, counting down.
GACTCTGATGTGCTTTCACCCGTAGAAATGAAGCTTGCAAGTCGTATCGGAAAATCACTTGAGAAACTTTTGGGTCGCATGTGGACACCCGTTGTAGCAAAGCACTATATGTTGCAAAAAATTGAGGTAGAAGCACAGTTTTTAGGATTAGCATCTTCATCAGATATGTGCTTTTCAGTACCTTTTGCTATTGAAATATCTGAAGATTTTAAAGGTCATATTCAGCTGCATTATCCGAGAACTTTTTTAGCACCAATTCTTGATAACCTACGCACGGTCTCATCTGATGAAGTGACACCTTTGGACTTAGCTTGGCAGAGTCAACTTGAAAAAGGTCTCGACCAAGTGCCGTTAACAGCACGCCTCGAATTTGGGACATGCCATTTGAATATTCAGCAGTTTTTAAGTCTCAGGGCGGGCGATTTTTTACCACTGAATAAAAATGAGCATGACCCAGCTAAACTTTGGGTTTCCTCTGTTTCATTGTTTGAAGCTATGCCAGGAAGTCAAGATGGTGTGCTCGCGGCAGAAATCTTATCACCCGTAAGCCAAAGTTAGATTGGAGTAATATATGTCTGAAATTGATGAAGGAACGGAAGAGCAGGGTACAAGTTCGTCTGGGGGCGGACAGAAAGTAAATCTTGAAGCAATTATGCATGTACCTCTAGACATCAGCGTAGAGCTTGGGCGTGTTGAATTGCCTTTGCACATTGTCTCACGACTACACCGAGGCATGGTGTTGGATTTAAAAAAAGAAGCCAATGCTGAAGTCGATATTTTAGCCAATGGTCGTGTGTTTGCACGCGGTGAAGTGGTGTCTGCAGATGGTAAGTTAGGTGTGCGCGTGGTTGAAGTGGTGCCGCAAGGTGACCGCATCCAGAGCCTATCGTAGGCTGATATGGGGGAGACAAGTTTTGGAATAATGATGGTGCAATCTATTGCTGCATTGGCATTGGTGTTGGCGATTTTTGCAGGGTTAGTTTGGCTAATGCGACGCTTTCAAGACAAAGTTATTCCAAGTAAAGAAGGGCATATGCAGGTGATTCAACGATTACACCTTGATAGTAAGAATAGTGTGATTGAGATTCGACATGGCAAACAACACTACCTTTTAGGTGTTGGCGTTGGTGGTGTGCAGAAAATTGCAAAGGTTTCATCTGATGTTGCGGAACAAGATGTTTAAGATTTTATTAGTATTCCTTTTTTTGATGCCTCAGTTGGCAGGTGCCGCAGACATTCCAACATTTTCAATAAGTTTGGGTGAGACTGAAGACCCTGATTCATGGTTTACAGGGTTAAAAATTATTGCTGGGCTTACTGTGCTTGCGCTTGCGCCATCTATTTTGGTGATGATGACATCGTTTACACGCATTCTTATCGTATTTGCTTTTTTAAGGCAGGCATTAGGTACGCAACAAAGCCCACCCACCCAAATCTTAGTTGGTTTAGCTTTGTTTATGACCATGTTTATTATGATGCCTGTGTGGAATCAAATTGATAGTACAGCGCTAACACCCTACTTGAATGAAGACATCACGCAATCTGAAGCCATGGAAAAGGCAATTGACCCATTGCGAGCCTTTATGTTGCGCCAAACCCGCGAAGATGACCTAATCTTATTTATCAATGCAGGTGATATTGAAAAGCTAAAAACAGCCGAAGAAACACCGATGTATGTATTGATTCCCGCCTTTGTCATCAGTGAATTGCGCACGGCATTTGAAATTGGGTTTTTAATCTATATCCCATTTGTGGTGTTGGACTTGGTGGTAGCATCGGTGCTGATGAGTATGGGTATGATGATGTTACCCCCTGTGATGATTTCATTGCCACTTAAAATAATTTTGTTTGTGCTGGTAGATGGTTGGCATTTGATTACGGTATCGCTACTGGCGAGCTTTAAGTAAATCTATTTACAATTAAGCGATAAGGCTTTGTATTAAATGGTAAAGAGCAGCTTCAGCTTGTTGGATATTATGTCCAAAAGTGATGATGCCATCTTCATGCCCTTTCATGACAAACGCATTGTGTTCAAAGGGGTTTCTTTGGCTGTATAAATCAGCAATTTCATGCGCCATGGCTGTTGTGCCGTATTCGGCGGCGGTGGCAAGTGCGCCAACATCAATCATATATTGCCAAAGGGCAGGTGAATGCACATGAATCACAGCTTGAATATCAGGATGAACCTCATAAATCATGGCATGGCTCAAGGCTTCACTGCTGGGTTTCTCCGACCCCCGCGAATATACGGTAAACTTCTCAAAGTCATAATTGTGAACATAAGTATATTGGTCTTGGCTAAGTTTAGCGTGTTTACCAGTTTGGGTGGCAGTGATAAAAAACGCATGTTGCCCTGCACGAATGGAAACATTGCCATAACCAATGCTATCGGCTGTTTCACCAATCAAGCCCAAGGCAAACAATCGGCTGCGCAAGGCTTCAAGTTCCGTATAACCTTTAAACTCAGGCAAAGCTTTATGCTCATGTTCAACATGAAACTTGATGACACCATCAATCATACAACCCCCCTGAGGTCATTCCCGCGAAGGTGGGAATCCAGAAACCTATTTGAATCGATTTGTTTTGATATGGATACCCGCCTTCGCGGGTATGACGTGTTTGTTTTACCATTGTAACTGACCAATGGCATCTTTATTGGGTTGGATAACACCTTTTTCCGTGATAAGCCCTGCAATCAAGCGTGCAGGGGTGACATCAAAACCATAATTGGCGGCTTGGCTACCCAATGGCGTGATGCGGACTTGTTCTACGACCCCTGTGGCATTCAAGCCTTGCATATCATGCACTTCATCTTGGCTTCGTTGCTCAATTTCAATATCAGATACACCATTTGCGCACTCAAAATCAAAGGTGTTGATGGGCAATGCGATATAAAACGGCACGCCATTATCCTTGGCAGCCAAAGCTTTGAGGTAAGTCCCGATTTTATTGGCTGCATCACCATTAAGTGCCACTCTATCCGCACCAGTGATAACCATGTCCACTTTGCCCTGTTGCATCAGCAAGCCGCCTGTATTATCAGGGATAATGGTGTGTTGGATGCCTGCATCTTGCAGCTCCCAAGCGGTGAGCCTTGCACCTTGGTTGCGCGGGCGAGTTTCATCCACCCATACATGAACATCTATGCCGCGTTTTTGCGCTTCATAAATCGGGGCAAGAGCTGAACCACTATCCACAATCGCCAGCCAACCTGCATTGCAGTGGGTTAAGATATGAAACTGATTTAGCTTCTTTACTGTCATGATATCTTCAATGATGTCTGCACCAATGTTGCCAATAGCTTGGGTGCGCCTTACATCTTCATCGGTTTGGCGAATCGCTTCCGCTTTGCAATCGCTGACCACATCATCACTGCGTTGAATAACTTCGAGCATGTTATCGACTGCCCACATCAAGTTGACCGCAGTGGGTCTTGCGCTGCGAATATCTAGGGCTGCTTGTTCAATCTTTTGCTTGTCATCAGCAAATTCACGGGCAGCGAGATACACACCAAACGCAGCTACATTACCAATCACACCTGCACCGCGCACCGACATATCCTTGATGGCTTCACAAGCATCATTGGCTGATTTGAGCACACGAATACGCTTTTCAAACGGCAAATAGCGTTGGTCGATAACTTCTAAGTCACCCTCATCATTCAGCCAAAGCGCGCGATAAGTTCCTAACATCATCTATACTCCCACTTGCAGAAGGATAGGATTTTAAGCTGAACTTGGCTATGATGCGCTGCTTTTACCAGTTTATAAACATGTTTTATGGAGTTGAATCATGGAAAATATCAAAGTATTGATTTTGATGGGTAGTAAAAATGATATGCCTATTATGAAGAAAGCCGAAGCTGTATTTGATGAATTTGGTGTGGCATATAAAACATTGGTACGCTCTGCTCATCGTACACCTGAAGCCACTGTGGAAGCCATCAAAGAAGCTGAAGAAGCTGGCTGCCAAGTGTTTATTTGTGGTGCAGGTATGGCAGCACATTTGGCGGGCGTGGTTTGCTCAAAAACAGTGAAACCTGTGATTGGTGTGCCGATTGCATCGGGCGCTTTGAATGGTGAAGATGCTTTGCTTTCAACCGTGATGATGCCACCGGGTATGCCCGTGGCGACTGTGGGCATCAATGGCTCGAAAAATGCAGGTTTATTGGCTGTGCAAATGTTGGCGCAGAATGATGAAGATTTGGCGCACAAACTTCGCTTTGACAGAGCGAAACAGGCTGAAGCGATATTAGCAGACGATTAACATCAATGTCGGCAAGGCAATTAAAACAACTGCTTTTTGTGTTAGGAAATATCGTAATAGCTTGGGCTATGACTTCTATTTCCTGCCTTAATATCAGTCGTTTTTCTTTGCCTTTCCTTCCATTGAAGCATGGTGAAGGGCTTGTTTGTGAGTAAAATGCAAACTCTAAAAATTGCGAAAGTACTGCGAAGAGGTGGTGTGATTGCACATCAAACCTCAACTTTGGCAGGTATTGGGGCGTCGCCGCTTTGCCCAGCTGCGGTGGTGAAAGTACAACGATTCAAACAGCGGCAAGCGCCGTTTTTGCTGCTTGCCGATTCCAAGAAAACCGCATTACGACAAGCGGTGAATATTTCCAAAGATTTAAGAAAACTGAGCACATCATCATGGGCGGGTGCGGTGACATTGGTGTTTAAAGCACGAAAACATTTGCATCCTGCTTGTTATCAGGGCGGTTATGTTGCTGTCCGTGTGGATAGCGATGGTCAAACACGACAATTGGCTAAGGCTTGTGGTGGGCTGATGTTATCCAGTAGCTTTAATCGTAAAAGCCAACCTTTGCTGCCACTTCATAACTGCACAAGGTTTCGTTATCACCGACATATCAATCAAGTGTTACCCAGCGCGAAGCTAACAGGTGGTAACGCTTCAAGTATCTATAAAATCACAGGTAGGAAAGTGGTTCAGCTTCGCTAGTCTTTATGTTTGATGCTTTGATGCGTATGTTTGCGCCATGAACCATATTCAAACTGTTATTCTTGATCGTGATGGTGTCATCAATTTTGATTCCCCCGATTATATTCTAAGCCCTGAGCAATGGCAGGCGATTCCAGGTAGTCTTGAAGCTATTGCAAGGCTGAAACAAGCAGGCAAACAAGTCACCGTTTGCAGCAATCAATCGGCATTGGGGCGTGGTATGATAAATCAAAGCATGTTTGATGCCATCCAAGCCAAGATGATTGCCGAAACAGAGCAAGCTGGTGGCAGTTTCGATTATATTGCCGTGTGCCCGCATGGACCTGATGATGGGTGTGCGTGTCGCAAACCTTTGCCGGGGATGTTGCTGGATACATTTAAAGCGTTAGACATTCAGGATAAACGTTCAGTGGTGATGATTGGTGATTCTTACCGTGATGTGCAAGCCGCACATGCGGCGGGCATTGCTGCGGTATTGGTGAGTAGCGGATATGGTGATGCGGATACAATCTTTGAGAAATCCAAGGCATTGATGCCAAATTTGCAGGTATTTGACAATTTGGCTGAGGCTGTAGTCATGATTTTGGATGAGTAACAAGAGGGTTGCCATGATACTACTACGATCATTGTTGTTTTATATTTTTTTTATTCCATGCACTATTAGCATTGCGATACTTGTATTGATAACACGGGTAATGGGTCGTGATGTGGCATGGCAAGTCGGTAACCTCTGGGGCTGGTGCGGTAATGCGTTGTTGCGTGTATTTTGTGGCATCAAGGTCAAGACTGAAGGTAAAGAACATATCCCCAGCGAGCCTTGCGTGATTGTATCCAATCATCAATCCACGTGGGAAACCACTACATTTCCTACCCTGTTGCCGCCATTTGTTTGGATTTTAAAAAAAGAACTGTTGTATATCCCTATTTTTGGTTGGGCTCTTTTTGCCTTAGGCTCTATTGCGATTGTACGTAGCAACCCCAGAGAAGCCTTGAAGCAAGTTAATGAACAAGGTCAGGATCAACTCAAAACAGGGCATTGTGTGGTGGTATTTCCAGAAGGAACTAGGATGCCAGTAGGGAAGTCAGGCAAATATCAACCCAGCGCAGTGATGTTGGCAAAAAAAGCTAATGTTGCCATACTGCCTATGGCACATAATGCTGGTGCATGTTGGCCTAAGGGTAAAATCCTAAAATATCCAGGTACTATCACCGTGCGGATATTGCCGCCGATTTCCGCAGAAGATGTGAAAGAGAAAAAACGCAATGATATTTTGGCAGAATGTGAGAGCAGGATTGTGTCTGCATGTAAGGATATTGGTGGTTAAGCTGTAAGTTTGTGATGTGGTGTTCGACAACAATGCACAAAACTGAACACGGAGAATATATGAAACATATTGTTATGATTTTAATGATGTTGCTGGTTGCGCCTTTGACGGCGCAAAGTATTGAATACCAATGGCAAAATGAAAAAGGTGAAGATATTCAGCTTTCAAGCTTTAACGGTGAACCTGTGATTCTTCATTTTTGGGCAAGTTGGTGCCCACCATGCCGCACAGAAATGCCGAAGATGAACAACTGGGTACAAGCACATCCTGATGTGAAGGTGGTGATGATTTCTCTGGATTATGACCTTGAAGGTGCAAAACATTTTTATGATAAAAAAAGCATTCAAGCACCGTTAAACCTAGGCGACCAACGTCAAACTATGGCATTGGGTGTGCGCGGATTACCGACCACGATTGTGATTGATGCTGATGGCAATATCAGCAAAAGGCATATTGGTGATTTGAATTGGGATGATGCGCGGGTTAGCCAAATGGTGCTTGGTTGGTTATAAACAAACATATATTATGGGGGTGTTTTGCCTCTTTTCTTTGGTTTACTTCCGCGTGGGCAATGCCTGCGATTGACCCTGCTTGGTATTTGAGCGCAAAAGAAATTCAACGGCTTGAATCAGAAAAGCCAGTGATACAAGCTGAGTCCATCGCCAACAGTCATATCAAAGAAATTCATGCGTATATTTGGGTGAAAGCGCCACCACAATATATCTTTAATACCATTACCGATTATGAACAACTGCCTGAATTCATGCCGCATTTGGATGCAATTAAAATCTTGCAACATGATGCGGTAGGCGCGAAGGTGAATTACTATCTTGGGCTTCCTTTTGGTGTGAAAAAGCGGTATCGTCTACAATTGACGTATGCGCAAGACCCTGTGTTAGAAATGGCATGGCAATCCATACCGTGGCAAGGCTTGGAAGAAGATGAAACGATTAAAGATTCAAAGGGATATTGGCGCTTAAATCCGATTGAACATCAGCAGCAAACATTGATTGTGTATTATACTAAAACAGACCCTGGGCATGTCCCTTTTGGTTTGGGTTGGATTGTTAAGTATTTAACGGAAGAAACGGTGGTGGACCTGTTGACTGTGGTGAAAGATAGGGCTGAGCAAGCATGGCAAAACACACCAAGCCAATAGTACATTGGATTTGGGTGGTGCTGCTTGGTTTATGTAGCATGAGCCCAATCGCCATTCATGCGCAATCATTTGATGAAGACTACTTTGATGCTGATTACCCCCAGTTGTCCAACACATTTTCTTATATTTATGGCGACTACATGCTGGCTTACGACCGTGTATTTGATAAAGAAGCGATTCCATATTGGTGGGCAGTGGGGCTTTCAACGGCGGCGTTGATTGCGGTGGATGATAAGCTTGTATCTGCATCGGAAAAGTTAGGGCGCAAATGGGGCATTCAAAGCAAAGACAATACCCGTACCTTTATCAGCTTTCAGGGCATAGATATTTTACGCCTACCGACCGACCTTGGCTCAACACTTTATTTCCTAGGCGATGGTTGGACACATGCATCTATTGCTGCAGGGTTTTTAGCCGCAGGTGCTTGGTCGGATGATGACAAAACATTCAGTGTGGGTGCGCAACTGGTGGAAGGTATGGTGACGGCTACGATTGCGACACAAACTTTAAAACATATCTCAGGCAGAGAAACGCCCAACCAATCTACAGCACCAGCAGGGCGCTGGGATTTCTTTCCAAGCCAAACGGCATATTTTGATAATGTTGCCAAGTATGATGCGTTTCCATCAGGGCATTTGGCAGTGGGCTCCATGACCCTCACGGTATTGCATAAGAACTATCCAGATAATCCATATATTATGCCAGTGGGTGTGACGTTGTTATCACTACTTTCTTTTCAAATGATGAACAATGGTGTGCATTGGGCAAGCGACTATCCGCTGGCAATTGCGCTTGGGTATACCTTTGGCAACATCGCTTTTGAGCGAGGGAAGTATGCTTTGGACAAGCATGAGCTTGCCAATCAGGCGCAATGGACACCCTTGGTCAGTCGTTATGGTTTGGGTTTGGCTGTGCAATATTCATTTTAGTTGTTACACTTTTGTTTGGTTGAAATTTAACGAAAACGGAATCGGGTACGGCATGGCAAAAATTGGGCAAAAAACATCCTATTTTATGGGTCTCATGTCAGGCACATCGTTAGATGGCATTGATGCGGCGGTGGTGAAAATCGCAGGTGATGATGTTGAGCTTGTGGCTTTTACGACATGTATGCTTGAAGATAAATTGAAAGAACCCATTTTGCGTTTAAATCAACCGGGTTTTGATGAGATTGATGCTATGGGCATGTTGGATAGAGAGCTTGGTTTTGCGTTTGCCGATGCGGCATTGCAAGTGATTGAAAAAGCGGGTTTAGAGCCTGCTCAAATCACTGCCATTGGTTCACACGGACAAACCATTCGCCATCGACCACAAGGCATAGATAATAGTTTACCATTCACCTTGCAAATTGGTGATGCGGCAACCATTGCAGAGAAAACGGGTATTACGGTGGTATCTGACTTTAGGAAACGCGATATTGCAGCGTGCGGACAAGGCGCACCACTTGTTCCCTTTGTGCATCAACGCTTATTTGCGCAAAAAGACAAAAATATCGGCGTGTTAAACATCGGCGGCATAGCCAATATTACTTACCTTGGTGCAGACGGGACGGTTTTAGGTTTTGATACTGGGCCGGGAAATATGGTGATGGATGCACTGATGCAGACCATGACTGATGCACGCTTTTGTTATGATAAAGATGGAGAACTGGCAGCCATGGGTCAGGTGAATCAACCCTTGTTGGATGATTTGTTGAAACATTCATTTTTCAAAAAAGCACCGCCGCGTTCTACAGGCAGAGAAGATTTTGGTGACGATGTAGTGCATCAAATCATGGCAGTGGATATTTCCGATGCCGATAAAATGGCAACAGCATGTGAGCTCACGGCGCAAAGTATTGTTGATGTTTTGCAGTATCTTCCTGAGCCACCTGAGACATGGTTATTGTGTGGGGGTGGGGCATTAAATCATCATTTGAAACAACGCCTTGCGGACTTATTAAACCCTGCACACGTTCAAACCACAACTGATGTGGGTCTGCCCGTTGAAGCAGTGGAAGCGGTGGCATTTGCGGTGCTTGCTGAGCGTACGTTAAAAGGTGAAACCAACACATTATCTGCGGTGACGGGTGCGTTGCGTGATGTGAGTGGTGGGCAGATTACACCAGGAAATAATTGGAAAGAGGTCATTAGATGATGAAATATTTTATACTTGTTGGCTTTGTCCAAGGGGTGTGTCTTTTGTTGCTAGATGAAATTATTCGCAATGAAGAGACGTGGTTAACACACCCAGAGCTTATTTACCCTGCGTATTCGCTAGTTGTTCTCATACCGATGATTGGTTTGCTAACCTACCATTTGACGACTCATAGCAAGCTTGCGAAAGCTCTTCTAGGGGCTGCGTTTTTCTTTGTTGTTCTTACAGGATATAGTGGCTATTTAGCCTTGCCTATAAGCAGTCAAACATTTCCCAATATTTTTGTGGTAGGATTATCAATGTGGGCTTTTATGTTTGTTGGACTTCCTTTTCTCCAAAGCTATTTTCGACATAAAAAGTTACGCTTACCTTATGAAGATTTGTATGAGTTTGGTTGGTTAAACACGCAGGTTTTTATTTTAGCATTGATGTTTGTTGGTCTTGTTTGGTCGTTGCTTAGTCTATGGGCAGCATTATTCGAATTGTTGCACATTACGCTCTTTTCAGATTTGTTTTTCGACAGGTATTTTGCTTATCCAGCCACTTGTATTATGGTGACTTATGGGGCCTATCTTGGTCTAGAAAAGTTTAATATTAGTACAATTCAGCGCACAGATTTCTTGTTTCGTGCAGTAACAGTCTTGTTGTCAGTGATGACAATTTTATTTTTGCTCGCCCTGCTCGTGTCAGGCTTGGAGCCTTTGTGGGGAACTAGAAATGCGACATTTTTGTTGCTGTGGCTGCAGGTGTTTACTGTTTTATTTGTCAATGGAATGTTTCAACACGGTTATCAAGGGAGAAAGGAGTCTAGTGTTGTGCGTTGGGCTGTTACTTTACAGCTTATAACTCTGCCCATGCTTAGCCTGATATGTCTATATGCAATGTACCTCCGCGTTGAACAATATGGGTGGACGGAAGACAGGGTTTGGGCTGTATTATTTATTGTTTTGCTTGCTACTTATGCCATGGGCTATTTTGTCGCGGCAGTAAGAGGCGTATTGCACAAAGGCGAGTGGTTGGCACTTGTAGCGCCAACAAATGTCATAGCGGCGCTGTTTATACTAGTGCTTATTATACTCACGCACTCGCCATTATTATCACCTGTGAAAATCTCAGTTAGCAGCCAAATCGCAAGGCTAATGGAAGGAGAAGTGAAAGCGGCAGACTTTGATTACCGTTATTTAAGATTTAGGTCTGGGCAAGTAGGCTTAGATAACTTACAAGTATTGAGTACCATTAAGAACCATGCGGAGGCTGATGAAATTCATCGTTTGTCTAAGGAAGCCCTCAAATTGGAACATGCTAGAGGGGAGGCTCAAGTAGTGTCTTTCGAAGAAAGTAAAACTATTTTTGGTGTATACCCAAAGGGACACGAGACAACAGAGGATATGTATCAGTTTCTATACACATTCAAAGAAGAATACCCTTATCGCGGATGCTATTATCAGCAACAAAAATGTAACTTATTATTTATTGATTTAAATAATGATGGAACTGAAGAGTTGGTTGTTTTTGACTCTAACAGGCCGTTCGTACTTATGGAGGCTAAGGGTAGAGGGTGGCGACATGTTGCAGATTTTAGATGGGGCAAGCCTACTTTAGGCAGGATAGAAGAACTGCTAAACAAGGATGGAGCTGAGGCCATCGAGCACGAGTGGAAGCAATTAAAAATAGGCGAGAATATTTGGGGCATTGAGAAGTTTAGATAACAAAGTGGTCTCGTTTACAAGCCATTGACACGGCAAGGCAGTGTTTTAGCCTGCCGCTCTTTGATATTATTAGGTTTAGGATGATTTCCCATGCAAATGACTGGCGCTGAAATTTTTGTAGAATGTTTGAAACGTGAAGGCGTGGAAGTTATCTTTGGCTACCCTGGCGGTGCTGTGCTGCCCATTTACGATGCGATTTTCCAACAAAGCCATTTTAAACATATCTTGGTTCGCCATGAGCAAGCAGCCCTTCATGCTGCCAATGGTTATGCACGTGTATCGGGCAAGTGTGGTGTTTCTCTTGTAACTTCAGGGCCGGGTGCTACCAATGCCATCACAGGTTTGGCGGACTCCAATGCCGATTCCATTCCCAATGTTTGTTTCACAGGGCAAGTGCCGCTTGCCATGATTGGCACGGATGCATTTCAAGAAGCGGACATTATTGGCATCACGCGCTCTGCTACCAAACACAATTTTTTGGTCAAAGACGTGAAAGATTTGGCGATGACCATTCGCCAAGCTTTTCATATTGCGACCACAGGTCGCCCAGGTTCGGTTGTGGTTGATATTCCTAAAGATTTGGGGTTTGCCAAGTGCGAGTTTGTATGGCCTGAAGAAGTGAATATGCGTTCATATCAGCCTAAAACGGCGGGGCATTCTGGGCAAATCAAAAAAGCAATTAAAGCGATGTTGGCTGCCAAACGTCCGATGTTGTATTCGGGTGGTGGCATCATGAATGCCCAAGGTTCAGCGTCTTTGCTTAAAACCTTAGCGCATCAGCTCAACGCACCTGTGACCAATACTTTGATGGGGCTTGGTGGTATTCCGTATGATGATAGTCACTTTGTTGGCATGTTGGGTATGCACGGCACGTATGAAGCGAATATGGCGGTGTCGCATTGTGATTTATTGGTGTCTATTGGCGCGCGTTTTGATGACAGGGTAACAGGTCGCCTGGATGCCTTTGCACCTGATGCAAAAATTATTCATATTGATGTTGATCCGACATCTATTTCTAAAAATGTTGATGTGGATTTACCTATTGTTGGTGATGTGGGCATTGTTTTACAACAAATGTTGGATGAATTAAGCCATCAAGGTGGCGTGCCTGATGTTGAAGCTTTGAAATTGTGGTGGCAGCAAATTGATGAATGGCGTGCTAAAGATTCGCTTGGTTTTGAGCAAAGCAATGAAGGGCCAATCAAACCACAAACTGTGATTCGTAAAGTGCATGACATCACCAATGGTGATGCGATTGTGACTACGGATGTGGGGCAACATCAAATGTGGGCAGCCCAACATTATGGGTTTAAGAAGCCGCACAAGTTCCTCACTTCGGGCGGGCTTGGCACCATGGGTTACGGTCTTCCAGCCGCCGTGGGCGCAGCGATGGCTTTTCCTGATGAGCCGATTGTGGTGTTTACGGGCGATGCATCCATTCAGATGTGCATTCAAGAGTTGGCAACGGCATATCAATACCGCCAGAAAATCGTGGTCGTGTTGCTGAACAATGCCTACATGGGCATGGTGCGCCAGTGGCAAGAAATGTTCCATGAATCGCGTTTTTCTCACTCCTACTTTGATTCACTTCCCGACTTCGCCAAGTTGGCAGAAGCCTATGGTGGTGTGGGCATCACAGTGGACACCTTGGATGAGTTGGACAAAGCTTTGGAAGTTGCGTTTGGCAGCCAAGAAAGTTTTGTCTTTATTGATATTGCGGTGGCGAAAGAAGAAAATGTATTCCCGATGGTGCCAGCAGGTGCGGCACTGAATGAGATGGTGTTGGCATGATAAACAATAATCCTGATTTTCGTGGGCAAATGAAATGAGACATACAATTACAATTTTAGTTGAAAATGAATTTGGCGTGCTCACCCGCATTGCAGGCTTGTTCTCTGCACGGGGCTACAACATCGAAACGCTTAATGTTGCCCCTACTTTGGACGAAACGGTGAGTCGTTTAACTTTGGTGACGTATGGTGATGAAAAAATCATTGAACAAATCAAGAAGCAGCTCAACAAATTGATTCCAGTGATTAAAGTGGAAGATATTTCATACACTGTGCATTTGGAGCGTGGTATGTTGATGGTGAAAGCCATTGATGCGGGTGATTTGCGCGAGAAGGCAGAGCAAGCTGGCGCAAATATTATCGACCATGAAGCAGGTAATTATTTTATTGCTGAGTTTGCAGGTACGCCTGAAGCTTTGGATGGATTTTTAGCCAGTGTGGATGATGAATATGTCATTGAATCCACGCGCACAGGTCCCGTGGGTATGCGCCGTGGCAGCAAAGGGTTTGTGGTTTAATATGGTTGCCCAAATCATTGATGGAAAAGCCTTAGCCGCGAAACTCAAAGATGATATGCAGGTTGAAGTGGCAGCGCTAACAACCTCGCATGGACGAGCGCCGGGTTTGGCTGTGATTCTTGTCGGTGATGACCCTGCATCACATGTGTATGTCAAAAATAAAAAAGTTGCTTGTGAAAAAGTAGGCATTGCTTCGTTTTCTTATGAATTACCAGCGGATACCAGCAAAGAACATTTGTTGGGTTTGATTGCTGAGCTTAATGCTGACCCTAAAGTGGATGGTATTTTAGTGCAGCTTCCTCTGCCTGCGCATATCAATGCCGATAAAGTCTTAAATGCGATTGATGCTGACAAAGATGTGGATGGTTTTCATCCATTTAATGTGGGCTGTTTGGCGGTTCGTCAACCTGCGTTGCGCTCATGCACACCCTATGGCTGCATCAAACTCATTGAGACCACTGGCATCAAATGGTATGGCAAAGAAGCTGTGGTTGTGGGCGCATCGAACATCGTAGGTCGCCCTATGGCTTTGGAATTATTGCTTGCAGGGGCAACGGTGACGGTATGTCACCGCTTTACCGAAAACCTGCAATCGCATATTGAACGCGCTGATATTGTGATTGCGGCGGCAGGTAAACAAGGGCTTATCAAAGGCGAGTGGATTAAAGAAGGTGCGATTGTGATTGATGTGGGCATTCATCGCCTTGAAGATGGCTCGCTTACAGGCGATGTGGATTTTGACACCGCATCCAAACGTGCAGGCTGGATTACACCTGTGCCAGGGGGCGTTGGTCCCATGACCATCACCATGTTGCTTGCCAACACCATCACAGCATTTAAGCAGCACGTTGGGGTTTAGTTTTGCCTGTGTTTCAAGTGAACACCAATGTGGAAGCTGCAGATAAAGATAGCTTTCTGGCAGATGCTTCAAGCCTTGTCGCATCACTATTGGGTAAACCTGAAAGTTATGTGATGATTCAATTGTCTGATAAACAAACCATGAGCTTTACAGGCACTTCTGAACCACTTGCCTTTTGTACACTTAAAAGTCTTGGTCTAAACAGCAGTCAAACGGCTGAAATATCCAAGCAATTGTGCGAGTTCCTCAACACTAAGCTTGGTATCGAAGCATCACGCATTTATATTGAATTCTCCTCACCCGAACGTGCCATGTTTGGCTGGAATGGTGGTACGTTTTAACTTATTATCTCTCCCATTCGTTCTCGGGTCGCATCATCTGTTCACATCACTGATTTATTTTCCCTAGAGTGACCATTAATGCCTACCCGTGTTGAACCTATAACAAAGAGTGTAAATTGATTTAGATCAAGGCGACTATTGGTTTATTATATACACTTCCTATTTATTAATATAGGAAGGTTTTTTATGATTGATCCCGTTGAAATGCAGAACTTTTTTATGGCGTTCTTTTCTGGCGCAATGGTGATTATGTTGGGCGCTTTGTATGCGCTACTTTTAGCGTGGGGGCGGATAAAGAGTAGCCCTGCTTTTGTTGTTGCTGCATATATCACTTACGTTCTTCTTACTGTTTTCGTACTTGTGTTGGCAGACACGATGAATTTTGAGGGCTTTTGGAATCTTATTACTGCGGTCATGCTTGTTGGTTATTTATTGGCACCTCATGGTATCTGGATTCTCAGCCGCGACACGCACACACATGAACAAGAACCATCCTCAATACAATCTTGAATAAAATAATGGAGGTACCTCATGATAACTAAATGGTGGGCAAGCGAAGAAGTCTGGCGAAAAATTGCGGTATGGGTGACAGCAGGCATGTTGCTTGTGCTGATGGGGCTAACCTTTGATACAATTCCTAAAATTTCAGTGGGTAGCGAACGTGTGCCAGCCTATAGCATCATCAACCAACGTATTGATTATGTGTTTGATGAAAAACGGAATTTTCAGGTGCCTGTTTTTGGCGGGGAACAACCGTTGTTTGGCAAAATGTTAAGCGAAGAAGAAGCGGAAGCATTGGTCACTTGGGGTAAGAAAATAACCCAAGGTCGAAACTGCATCAACTGCCATACCCTCCTTGGCAATGGTGCATATTTTGCGCCTGATTTAACCAAAGCATGGTTGGATCCCAACTGGGTTGATAGTGATCTGCGTGAAGGTTTGATGATAAACTTTCTTATGGATCCGCCGAACAATTCTATGAACAGTTCGGGTCGCAAAATGCCAAATATGGATATCAGTGAAGAAGAAGCTAAAGCGATTATTGCCTTCTTGAAATGGATGTCATCGATTGATACCAATGGTTTCCCATACAACTTTAAACCAGTCGAACAGGAGGGCTGAGATGAATAATGGCGTATTAGATAGCAATAATCTTAACGGGGGCCAGAAGCTGGCGGTTAAGTATTTTAGTGTCGCAGTGATTTTGTTTGTAGCCCAAATTTTATTTGGTTTGGTTACTGCTTTGCAATACATCATCCCTGAGTTGTTTTTTGAAGTGCTTGATTTCAGTGTGGCGCGCACTGTGCATATCAATGCTTTGGTAATTTGGCTGCTGTTTGGTTTTATGGGTGCTGTATATTGGCTTCTCGAAGATGAGGCAGGCGTTGAGACGGTTGGGCTCAAGCTAGGTAACTTAGCTTTTTGGGTGTTCACACTGGCCGTTACCATCGTGGTACTGGTGTATTTGTTTGTTCAAGTTGGTCCTGGAGATGATACCACACGCTGGCTCATCAACGAAGGCAGGGAATATATCGAAGCACCTCGCTGGGCAGATATTGGCATCGTGATTTGTATTCTGGTTTTCTTCTACAACGCGGCAGCAACCTTTATGAAAGGCAGCTGGAGTGGCATCAGTGGCGTGCTGATTCTCGACTTGGTCGCACTCGCTGGTTTATATCTTGCTGGTATGTTTTACACCACGAACATTTCGGTCGATCAATTTTGGTGGTGGTGGGTGATTCACCTTTGGGTTGAGGCAACATGGGAAGTGCTGGTTGGTTGTATCATGGCGTGGGGGCTTATCAAACTACTTGGCGTTCGCCGCCAAATCGTGACTACGTGGCTGTACATCGAAGTCGCGCTGATGTTTGGTTCAGGGATTCTTGGGTTAGGGCATCACTATTTTTGGATCGGAACACCTGAATACTGGTTCACCATTGGAGGGTTCTTCTCGGCACTAGAACCCATCCCATTGGTCGCCATGGTAGTACATGCGTTGTACGACTCAGGTGTACACAAATTTAAAGCTGCCAACCATCCTGCCATGGCATGGTTGATTGCCCACACCTTTGGTAACTTCTTCGGTGCAGGTGTTTTCGGCTTTATGCACACGTTGCCACAAATCAACCTCTACACCCATGGCACCCAATGGTCGGCATCTCATGGTCATCTCTCTTTTTTCGGTGCTTATGCCACCATCGTGATTGCTGTGTTCTATATTGCTGTTCAGCAATGGCGTGGCGGTGTTTGGATGTCGGGCGATTTACCTGGCAATGGCTGGAAATGGAAATGGTCGCTCGCTCTATTGAATATAGGCGTGTTGGGCATGACCATGGCGATGTTGGTCGCTGGTTATGAACAGTCGTTCATCGAACGTGCTATTGAAGGCTCTACTTGGTCTGGTTATTTTGCAGCGCAAATGCATCCTTGGTTTATTCAAGGCATGAACTGGCGTATGGTGTTTGGAATTGTGACTGCAGCTGGTACCGTGTTGTTGGTGTGGGACTTACTCACCATCGGCAAGGGCGAAAAACGGACTCGTCAAGAAGTCAGTTAACGCACAGCAGTACCGTATAACATCGTACAATTTAGCAAGGGGGCTGGCTTATTGCTGGCCCTTTTTGTTGATACTCTTATCAAAATGAGACGTATCGCTTAGCATGGCGAAACTATGAAATCCAAACGTATTCAAATTATTACAACGCACATGCGTATGTTCCAACATATTTCATCTGATGTGCTGGAGAATATTGCCAGCAGTTCAGAGCTGAAAATCTTAGTCAAAGGCGAAGCTTTGTTTTTTCAGGGTGATGCTTGTACTGGTTTTTATCAAGTGATTTCGGGTTCTATCAAGTTGATGTTTGCTTCGCCTGATGGGCGTGAACATATCGCTAAGATAGTTGTGCCTGGTGAGCATTTTGGTGAAGCAGTCATGTTTATTAATCAGCCTTATCCGCTTGATGCTTTTGCTATCGAAGATTCAGAATTGTTGTTTTTACCCAAACAGATTATTGATTTATGTATGCAAAAACACCCTGATTTCTCCCGTGTGATCATTGCTAACCTCAGTGCTCAACTCCACCAATTTGCCAATCAGATTTCTGCCTTAACCGTGCAAAATGCAACACAGCGAGTCATTGGATACTTGCTTCACAACGCGGTGCTACAGCCCGATAAAAAAAATGTGAGTTTCATGCTTCCTGCATCCAAACAAGTTATCGCATCCCATTTAAACATGTCGCCTGAAACGCTATCGAGAACATTTCGGCAGCTGAGTGATGCAGAGCTTATGCATCTTGAAGGCAAACATGTTCATATTCCCAACCTTGACGCATTCACCCAATTCCCAGCTGAGACTTGTATATCCTAGATTGAACCCTATTCTGCGTTTCCCCTCAAAATCACTATGTATGCTACGTAGTGATTAATTTAAGTTCGCTATGGTTATAACAATGATTTCTACAACTGGTATTACAATGCAATTTGGGCAGAAGCCCCTGTTTGAAAACGTCACGGTCAAATTTGGCGATAATAATCGTTATGGTTTGATTGGTGC
>CAMZLX010000018.1 GCA_947311795.1 uncultured Zetaproteobacteria bacterium | reverse complement strand
GGTTGTTGACCTTATCGGATAAGGGGTTGAATGTGTTGCCTGCTGGGCGTTTAATGATTCGCAATGTTGCTATGGTCTTTGATGAACATTTGCGGAGCAAAGCCAAGCAAAAACAGTTTTCTAAGGTTTTGTAAATGCAAAAAATTGATATTCCTGTACCCGAGCGGTTTTTAAGTGAAGCCTATTTATCGGTGGTGGCAACAGACGATAGCAAACAAAGCTGCACGTTTGCCAAAGCTGCCCTTCAAACCATGCAAGATATTGCGCATCAAGGTTATCCTGATGAAATTTGCGGCTTACTCGTTGGTCATACCACGACAGAAGGTTGGCTGGTGAATGAAGTGCGCCAAGTGGCGAATATCAATCAAGAGCGGGTTGCCGACAGATTTCAACTTGACCCTGCGGGTTATCAAGCCATTGATTCTGAACTTAGAGGTAGCGGGCAAGAAATCATTGGTGTGTTTCATTCGCATCCCGATTGCCCTGCGAAACCATCACCCACAGACCTAACCAATGCGTGGGAAGGTTTTGTTTATCCCATTATTAGCGTGGTTGATGGGCAGGTGGCAGAAGTGAATTGTTGGGTGCTAACCGATGATGTGAATTTCGGCGGTATTTTTCAGAAGTTGCCACATCACATTTAAGGCTTCATGCTTTGACCATGATGATTTATCGGTTTTTGTTTATTATTCCAGCTTTGCTTGTGGGTTGTGCATCGGGTACACATCAAGATAGCAATAGAGCTGCGGACAAACAGCTTGTCCAACAGAAGCAACAAAAAAGACCCGTACCATCTGCTTTGTCTTTATCGCATATGGATACTCAATTTCTTTATATCTCGGCGCATCAGGCATTGGGTAACAATCAGCCAGGTTTGGCGGTTCGTTTCTTCAAAGCCTTGGTCAAAAAGGAGCAGAATGCCATTACCCCCCGATTTGAGTTGGTGGATGTGTTGCTTGCTGGCGGACCTAAAGACCAAGCCGATGCGAAAAAAACCATGGAAGCCATGCCTGAAGATGTGGTGCAGCAATTGGAAGGTGATGATTTATCAGAATATCAGCAGCTTTATGCGCGCAGCTTGATTGCCAATGGCGAAGCAGTCAAAGCAGCATCCTTGTTGGAAGCTATGCTGAATACACAACCTGATAGGGTAGCCGTGCGTTTGTTGTTGGCGCGCTTGTATGCCATTGATAAACAATATGATAAAGCCCACGCGACTTTGAAGACAGGGCTTAAAAGAGGCAAAGTTTTATCGCTTCAAAACATGCAGGTGCAGCTGTATTTGCAGCAAGCCAAGGTTAAAGCGGCGGACAACACTTTGGCAGCCATGCAAGGCGAATACCCTGAACATGAAGATATTGTGCTGCAGCGGGCGCACTTGGCAGAAAAAACAGGGCAGGGTGTGCGGGCAGAGTCTCTGCTTCAAGGTTTTATCCAAAAGCACCCTGATAACGCAGTGCAATCATACAATATGTTGGCAGGAATTTATGTGCGCCAAAATCGGCTAACACCAGCCATTGCAACATACAAAACCCTGCTGCCTTTAACAGGTGATGATGCTGAAGTATTGATGTCTTTGGGTAAACTTTATTACCAACAACAAAAGTTTACAGAAGCCAGAGGTTATTTTAAGCGCGCGGTAGCGCAGCTAAAACCACAAAAAGGTGGTGGTGAACCATCGGAAGCGCTTGCCTCTGCAAGCTTTTATTATGGTGCAAGTTTGGAAGCATCACATCAATGGGAAGAAGCTGTGCCGCAGTATGAGATTCTAAAACCTAAACATGCCTTGTATGTCGAAGCCCAGCTTAGGTTGGCGAGCATTGATTTAACCCATAAGCGACTCAAACAAGCTGAGACACGGTTGTTACACTTGAAAGAGGCATACCCGACGCATATAGGTGTGTATGAGATGTTATCAAGCTTGCGGCTGCAACAAAAACAATACAAACATTTGATTGCTGAATCGGATAAAATTCTCGACAGTGAGTTTTCGCAAACCTTGTTGTTTAACCGAGCAGTTGCCTTTGAAAAGCTTCAACAATTTGATGACTTGGATAAAGCATTGGATGCCATACTTACCCAAGACCCCAATGATGCAGAAACCTTGAACTTTTATGGGTATAGCTTGGCAGATAGAGGCATTCGCCTTAAAGATGCACAACGTATGATTGAGCAAGCGCTAAACATCAAACCCAAAGATGGTTTTTATTTGGATTCTTTGGCTTGGGTATATTTCAAGCAACAAGAGTATAATAAAGCTTTGGCAATGCAGTTGGATGCGGTGAAAGTGATTCAAGCAGACCCTGTGATGATGGAGCATTTGGGTGATATTTATTGGCGCAAGAATCAAGCTGAAGATGCGCGCAAATCATGGCAGAAAGCAATTGAATTCAAGCATGATGAACCCAGTAAAATTGAGCAAAAGATTGAGCGAGGTTTGATGTGAGTTGGTTGAAGTGTATAGGTCTTGTTTGTCTACTTGCAGTGGTGTCATCATGTGCTAAACATGAAACAAACCAAGCAGGATACGAACCCATCAAATCTTTTTCAGGTAGATTGTTGGTGCTTGACCCCAAACATCGCTTTCAAGTTGAGCTGGACTGGCTGGCAAGCGAAGAGCGTGGTTTACTGCGTTTAACCCATGCCTTATCAGGTCGGGTTGTGTTTGTGCGTTGGCAAGGGCAAAACATGTATTGGCGAGATAATGATAAGATGTTGAACTGGCAGGGTATGTCGGT
>CAMZLX010000017.1 GCA_947311795.1 uncultured Zetaproteobacteria bacterium | reverse complement strand
TGTGATGAGCGCGGACGAAAGCGAAGAAGCCATCACCATGTATCGGACATGTTTGGACAATATTCGCCGTGAAAACTTAGCGCACAACCCACAAGCTCCCAAGCTTGAAAACAGTTTGCATGGCCGTTGGGAAGGTTTTAAACGTGATGGTGCAACTGAGCCTGACACCACAGTGAATGCTGATGCTTTATCGCGTTTGTCGCGCTTGGCAACAGCTGTGCCTGATAACTTTTCACTTCACCCAAAAGTGAAAAAGATTTATGCCAATCGCATCGCCATGATGGATGGGGATCTGTCTATTGATTGGGGATGTGCAGAAATGATGGCGTATGCCACATTGTTGGATGATGGCGGTTGGGTGCGCCTTGCTGGGCAAGATTCTGGGCGGGGCACATTCTTTCATCGCCATGCCATTGTATATGATAAAGAAACAGGCAAAAGTTTTATGCCGCTCAAAGCATTAACCCAAGGTAAGCTGTCTCGCTTTTTGGTGATTGATAGTATGCTCTCTGAAATGGCTGTGATGGCATATGAATATGGCTATTCGGTTGCTGAATCGAGGGCTTTGGTGATTTGGGAAGCGCAATACGGTGATTTCGCCAATATGGCGCAAGTCGTGATTGACCAGTTCATTGCTGCCGGTGAATCCAAATGGAAACGCATGACAGGTTTGGTTTTGTGGCTGCCGCACGGTTATGAAGGGCAAGGCGCAGAACATTCATCCGCAAGGTTGGAGCGTTACCTTCAACTTTGCGCCGATAATAATATGCAGGTGGTTTATCCATCTACACCTGCCCAGTTATTCCACCTTTTGCGCCGCCAATATCTTATCAACACCCGCAAACCTTTAATCATCATGGCTCCCAAAAGTATGCTGCGAAACAAAGCATCCACATCCATGATTTCAGATTTTACCAACCATGGTTTCTTGCCTGTATTACCTGAAATCAAAGCACCAAGCCACACCTGCAAACGCATTGTACTGTGTAGCGGCAAGGTGCATTTTGATTTGCTTGAAATGCGAGAGAAATTAGGGGTTACAGATGTGCATAGCATTCGTATTGAACGCTTATATCCCTTCCCTGACAAAGAGCTTCAAGCCATACTCAAGCAAGAACCATATCAAGATTGTGATGAAGTTTTGTGGCTGCAAGAAGAGCCTGTCAACCAAGGTGCATGGCGACAAATCAAACATAAAATCTATAAAAATATCGGGGATAGAACATTATATACCCTCGCTAGACCTGAATTGGCAGCACCCGCTGTAGGGTCAATCAAACGACACGCCGAGCAAAAAGAAACGCTTTTGACAGCGGCATTGGGTGATGACGTAAATCAATTTATGCGCTATAAATTTCTGGTAACCGGTAAGGGGTAGGCTCATGTTTGATATTAAAGTACCAAGTCTTGGCGAGTCCGAAAATGAGGCAACCTTAATCACATGGCTTAAAGATGTGGGTGATGAGGTATTTGTTGATGATATTCTTGCTGAAATTGAAAGCGATAAAATCACCATGGAAATCACTGCCACAGAATCCGGGGTTTTAAAAGAACAGCTTGCCGATGAGGAAGACACGGTTGAGCCAGGGCAAGTGATTGGATTAATCGATACATCGGTTGAAGTCGCCGCGAAAGTAGCAACCGAATCACCTCAAAAACCGAAACCTGAACCTGTTGTCGAACCTACAACAAGCGCAATTCAAGCTGGCATACCTGAACGCGAAGAAATCCGTGAGCCCATGAGCAGAATGCGCAAACGCATTGCGGCCCGCCTCAAAGAAGCACAAAACACTGCCGCCATGCTGACCACATTCAATGAAGTGAACATGCAACCCATCATGGATATACGAAAAGAAAATCAAGAAGCATTTGTTGCCAAACATGGTGTGAAACTTGGCTTTATGTCCTACTTCTGTAAAGCCTGTGCAATCGCCTGTACTGAGTTTCCAAGCGTGAATGCATTCATTGATGGCGATGACGTGGTGTATCATAATTATATTGATATGGGCATTGCCGTGTCTACTGACAACGGTTTAATTGTGCCTGTATTGCGTGATGTGGGCATGAAAAGCCTTGCTGAGATTGAAAAAGGTATCATTGATTTGGCGACCAAAGCGCGTGAAGGCGGCTTGCAACCTGATGATTTACAAGGTGGCACATTCTCCATTACCAACGGCGGTATTTTTGGCTCCATGCTTTCCACGCCCATCATCAACCCACCCCAAAGTGCGATTTTAGGTATGCACAACATCAGCAAACGTGCTGTGGTTGAAGATGATGTGATTGTGGCAAGACCCATGATGTATATTGCATTGTCCTATGACCATAGGCTAATTGACGGCAAAGATGCTGTGCAATTCTTGGTGCGCATCAAAACACTATTGGAACAACCTGAAGCCTTTGATTTAGAGTTGTAAACTTCATAACAAATCGTCGCATCGCATATTCATGCGATACCACACCTTTTCTTGGCTGGTTAACGTTCGCCCATATCATCCTTGGGAGGTTGACCATGGCGACAACAAATTTGGATAGCACATCACTCTATATGAAAGACATCAAACGCTATGCGCTGCTCACCGCAGAACAAGAAATTGAGCTGGCGGATAAAATTGCAGTGGGTGATGAGGCTTCTCGTCAAACCATGATCAATGCCAATTTGCGCTTAGTGGTCAAAATCGCAGGGAAATATCAAAACCGTGGTTTAAGTTTAGATGACTTGATTGCAGAAGGCAATTTAGGACTCATCCATGC
>CAMZLX010000016.1 GCA_947311795.1 uncultured Zetaproteobacteria bacterium | reverse complement strand
TGCTACAAATGAATTTGTTCGTGAGTAGAAACTTGATGGAAATCTTCAAACCACCCGAACAAAAACTTAAAAATACGAATCAATTGGGGTGGAAGTTTTGAATATAAATTTAAGTGGGACAGCAGTGGGTCAGAGCCCTTTAACTGTAAGTCGCTGTTATTATGGAGTAAATCTGGGAAGCGCACTCATTTACCAACCTTGTATGGATAAATTCAAGAAAAGGATGCACAGTCGCCTATTAACAGACACTTAAATAAGTTGGGTTTGTAAGTATATGAGGAGGAAATGATGGTTTCTACGAGTTCAGGGCAAAACTATCGGGAACGCGCATTAAAGATTTATCCATGGGTTTGTGGGCGTTGTGCACGAGATTTTACTGGAAAAAACCTGAGAGAACTTACGGTTCATCATAAAGATCATAACCATAACAATAACCCTGCTGATGGTAGCAACTGGGAGTTGCTCTGCATTTATTGTCATGATAATGAGCACCAGCGCTTTAGTGAAATGCGGGAGATTACGACGCCTGATGAACATGAGGTTGCAACTTCCAACCCTTTTGCAAATTTAAAAAAGATGATGGATGATAAATAAGATTCATAGAATTAAGTGCTATATATAGTATGTCTATATAGATTTTCCTCAAAAAGTATGCCATGCGCAAGAGAAATATTTCTTTACCACAAAGACACTAAGCAACACAAAAAAGTTTATGCGCGACTAAAGTTGCACATCCCAATGGTCATGGTGGTGGAAGTGGGGCTTTAGCCTCGCCCGCTTCAAGCAAACGCAAGGGTTCCACCTGAAAACACGCATAAACCTTACACTTTATACTGTAAAGGCGGCATATTTTCTGTGATATATCCAAATGTTATGACTTTCTGAGTTTAATCTATATAGCTAAGACCACTGCTTTTAATTGCTGTCACTGCTTCTTATGGCTTGAATATTTAAGATGTAACTTCATAATGGTGAAGGAATCAGATTATATATTTTTCACGACTGGGGTTACATCATTAATATTCAAAAGAAACGAACTATTTTATATTGCTGTTTCTGGCGTGTTGCTCGGTGTTGATGGTTCCTCAAAGCCATACACAAGCAGTTTTTCGTGACCCCTCTTTCCACCGTGGCGAGAGAAGCGACATCCATGAAAGATGAATACATCAACGATGCAGGTAATGATGTGACGCAAGCTTGGCTTGATTATGTTGCACCACTTGTTGGCGCGTTGCCGAAGATGGGACGTTTATGATATTACGATACCTTGGCTTTTTGGTTGCCATATTTCTATTTGCACAAACAGCTCACGCGATAGGGCCAAGGCTTATTTATGTTGAGCCATCATCAAGTTTGAGTGATTCATCGGAATCACTGCTTGGTCGGTATTTGTATATGGGTATTATTTTTGCAGACCCTAATCCGCGAGGTTTTGCAGGCCCATCCATGAAGTTTGGATGGGGTCAGACAGGAAAAAAATACAACCTAAGTTACGTTGCTGGCAGTAAATCGTTATCATTAGAAGCTGGGGTATCTTATATAACACAGGATGCTGATGCAGGTTTGCTTATCAATGCCAAACGTGAGGGTTATGCTTTTGAGGCAGCGATTCGCCTTAATGCAATCTCAATTATTGGCGTGTTTGGGGAAGACAATTCATCATTTGAGATTGGACTCGGGTTTTAACTAGAGTTTTGCAGGGCATGAAAAAGGCTGCACTATTTGCATAGGCAGCCCTTTCGTTTGTGTTGAATAACGGTTAATCAATCATTTGTTTAAGCCAACGCTCCAAGAAGTGAATGTTGAAATCGGCAGCTTGGAAACCGGGGTTGGCAAGTAAACGTTTGTGCAGTTCTTGATTGGTGGTAATCCCAATAATCGCAAGCTCATCAATCGCCCGCTGCATACGACGAATACATTTCTGTCTGTCGCGTGCATGGGTAATCACCTTGGCAATCATAGAATCATAATGCGGCGGAATGCTGTAGCCCGTATAAACGGCTGAATCCACACGTACACTGCGGCCACCCGGTGCATGATACAATTCAATTTTACCCGGAGATGGCGTAAATTTGAAAGGATGCTCAGCGTTGATGCGGCATTCAATAGCATGACCTTTAATTTTAATGTCCTTTTGTTTGAAGGCAAGCTTTTCACCTGCTGCCACACGGATTTGCCATTCAATCAAATCTACGCCTGTAATCCACTCTGTGACGGGATGCTCCACTTGGATTCGTGTGTTCATTTCCATGAAATAGAAGGATTGGTCCGGATTGAGTAAAAATTCAATCGTACCAGCACCTTCATAGTTTACTGCAGAAGCTGCAGCAACACCTGCTTTGCAAATAGCTTTACGCGTTTTCTCGCTGATGGAAGGACTTGGCGCTTCTTCTAAAACCTTTTGATTATTACGTTGAATCGAGCATTCGCGTTCAAACAAGTGCACGATGTTACCATGTCCATCACCCAATACTTGCACCTCAATATGACGTGGCTCTTCTAAGAATTGTTCGATAAAGACGGTGTCATCGCCAAACACAGTGCCTGCTTCGGATTGGCACAAGCTAAATGCGGATGGTAAAGATGGTTCAGCACGAACAATTTTCATGCCGCGCCCACC
Organism: uncultured Zetaproteobacteria bacterium; assembly: GCA_947311795.1. Classification (GTDB taxonomy): domain Bacteria; phylum Pseudomonadota; class Zetaproteobacteria; order Mariprofundales; family Mariprofundaceae; genus Ghiorsea. The sequence goes on along the minus strand of CAMZLX010000016.1, from coordinate 2,954 downwards.
ACCACCTGAAGCGGCTTTAATGATTAAAGGGAAACCACAGTCTTTGGCGACTTCTTTGGCTTCTTCAATCGTGCGCACAGCGCCTGGAGAGCCATAGACCAAAGGCACGCCAGCTTCAGTCATGCGCTGTTTGGCTTTAACTTTATCACCCATAATGCGCATGGATTCAGGCGTGGGCCCAATCCAAGTGTAGCCCGACTCAATCACAATTTCGGCAAATTCTGCATTTTCTGCTAGAAAACCATAACCTGGGTGAATAGCAGCGGCATCTGTTAGGGATGCAGCAGCCATAATGGCAGGGATATTTAAGTAGGAATGCGTGCTGACCGCAGGACCAACACATACGGATTCATCGGCAAGGCGGGTATGCATAGCACCTTTGTCGGCTTCGGAATAAATCGCAACCGTTTCAATGCCCAATTCTTTACATGCACGAATAATACGTACAGCAATTTCGCCTCGGTTGGCGATAAGTATTTTATGAAACATAATTTTACCCTTACGCTGGTGTAATGACGAACAAAGGCTGACCATATTCAAGCGGCTCGGCATTTTTCACCAATACTTTTTCAACCGTGCCATCATATTCCGCTTCAATTTCATTCATCAACTTCATGGCTTCAACAATGCACAATACATCGCCCTTTTTCACTGAAGTACCCGCTGATACAAAGGGGTCATCATCGGGCGAAGATGCCGCATAAAAGGTGCCAACCATGGGTGAAGTGACTACATTCTCAGTGTCTTCTTCAACGGGAGATGCTTCAGTCGCAGCTGCCTGTGGTGCTGCCATAACTGGAGCTACTGCGGGGATAGGTTGAGCCATGACTGGTGCAACGGCTGCTGCCATGCCCTGGCGCGATATGCGCACGGTGCTTTCACCTTCTGTCACCTCGATTTCTGTGACATCGCTTTGCTGAACCAAGCGAATAAGTTTACGAATTTCTGAAATATCCATTGTGTTCTCCTAAAAAATTATGATTTTGATTGTGTTAAATAGTGGTGCAGCCCTCTAAGAGCGAGGTTGTAGGACTGTGCGCCAAAGCCAGCAATTACACCCATTGCCATGTCCACCATCATGGATTTGTGTCTAAATTCTTCACGTTTGTGAATATTGGATAAATGCACTTCCACAAATGGCACTTTGACTGCCAACAAAGCATCTCGAATTGCCACGCTGGTATGGGTGTATGCAGCAGGGTTAATAATTAAAGCATCGGCATCCAAATGTTGGATTTTATCAACAATTTCACCTTCATGATTGCTTTGGAAGCTTGTGATTTGAACATTTAATTCGTCGCCCAATTGGATAATGGACTCATCAATATCAATCAGGGTTTGACTGCCATAATGCCCTGGCTCGCGTGTGCCGAGCATGTTGAGGTTAGGTCCGTGTATGATTTGAATATGTAAATTGCTCATGTGGTTGATGTCCATATTTGTTGTAGAGCTATCAGCTCTTTATCATTTGGCGATTCAAGCAAAAGTTCAGCAAGCATATTGAGCGCTGCACTCGCTTCATCTTGCGCCCAAAGCAGCTTTGCCATACGTTTGGATGATGGTAAGTCTGATTGGAGTTCAATATCAGTTTCTTGGATAAGTAAGGTGCGTTTTAAACACTCGCGGGCTTCTTCTTTTTCCCCTTTGCGATTTAGGACGGCAGCAAGGATATGCCAAGGCTCAGGCTCTGCGGGGGCAAACTCTAAAACTTCACGTAAAAGCTGCTCGGCAAGGGCAAGGTTTTTGTTTTCCACGGCTTCTTTGGCTTCCTTTAAACCTTCTTTTACACCCAACCAAATTCTAGGTTTTGGTGCGTTAGGGTTTCTAGAATTTGAGCTTGGTGCACCCAAACCTTCCATATTATCTGAAGAAGCTGCTAACATGCGGCTTATAGTACGCAGGAAACAAATTAGGGTCAAATCAAAAAATACAAAGATAAGCCTGTTTTTGTTACTTTTTACGTAAAAAATGATAAAAAACACAAAAAAGGTTGAATTTTATGGAAATTTTACTCAATGGTGAAAAAGCGGATGTTTCAGCAAAAACCATTTCAGATTTGATTGTAGAGCTAGGCTTAGAGACGCGCATGTTGGCAGTGGAGTGCAATTTAGAAGTAGTTTCCAAAAGTGCATATGACTCAACTGAATTGAAAGAAAATGACCGCATCGAAATCGTACACATGATTGGCGGCGGCTGAGGATAAATATGAGTAACGATACATTTAAAGTAGGCACATACGAATTTACATCACGCTTGATTGTGGGTTCTGGCAAATACAAAGATTTTGAGACCACAAAGTTGGCCACCGAAGCATCGGAAGCAGAAATGATTACGGTTGCAGTGCGCCGCGTGAATATCACCGAGGCAGGCAAAGAAAATTTACTCGATTATATCGACCCTAAAAAATACACAATTTTGCCCAACACAGCAGGTTGTTTTAATGCTGAAGATGCTATTCGCACCCTTAGACTTGCAAGGGAGGCTGGTGGTTGGGATTTGGTGAAGCTGGAAGTGTTGGGTGATACCCAAACCCTTTACCCAAACGTAGTCGAAACCATCAAAGCCGCTGAAGTGTTGGTCAAAGAAGGTTTTCAAGTCATGGTCTATACCAATGATGACCCGATAGTTGCTACCAAGCTCGAAGATGTGGGTTGCGTGGCTGTGATGCCGTTGGGTAATCCGATTGGCTCAGGGCGCGGGTTAGCAAATCCGTTTAATATCCGCGTGATTAAAGAACGGGCGAATGTGCCTATCGTTGTCGATGCAGGCATCGGCACGGCTTCTGATGCAGCCAAAGCGTTGGAGCTTGGTGCGGATGCAGCTTTGATTAACACAGCTATTGCTGAAGCTAAAGATGAATGTTTGATGGCAGAAGCCATGCGTGATGCCGTGCGGGCAGGGCGTAAAGCGTTTCTTGCGGGGCGTATGCCTAAGCGGTCATTTGCTTCAGCATC
>CAMZLX010000015.1 GCA_947311795.1 uncultured Zetaproteobacteria bacterium | reverse complement strand
GGTTTGGGTGGCATCGCATCACTTGCGGGTGTGTCTTTGGGTGGTGGTGGCGGTTCGGTGGAGCAAAATATTGCTGTACTCAAATCCAGAGAATTTATTTGGGGTTTTGTTAACGATGAAAAGCTGATGCCCATTCTTTTTCAAGATGATTGGGATGCTGAAACAAAGCAGTGGCTTGAAACAGACAAAGAAAACCAGCCGACTTTATGGGATGCTTGGCGTTTATTCATTGAGGATGGAGTATTAGGCGTAAGTGTAGATAAAGATTCAGGTTTAGTGCATTTGTCCATGGATTGGAAAGACCCTGAGCTTGCCGCGGAGTGGGTAAAAAAATTAGTAAATAGGGTGAATACATATTTACGTGAGCAAGCGATTCAGCAAAGTGAACGCAAGCTTCAATACTTAAATGATGAGCTGAGCAAAACAAAAATCGCAGAGAATAGGCAGGCATTGTTTGAGCTTATTTCAGCTGAACAGAAGCAAGCCATGCTTGCGAATACGCAGCAAGACTATGCATTTCGGGTGATTGACCCTGCGGTTGTGCCCGACAAGAAAATAAAACCCAAACGTGCAATGATTGTAATTTTAACCGCTTTCGTGGTGGGTTTCTTGGCGGTTGTTTTTGTGTTTATCCAAGAAGGTCTACGCTAACGCAAAGAAGAGGATGTTGTCCATGACTGAGAATAAGAAATCATCCAATGTCGTATGGCATCAAGGTGAGGTATCTAGAGAAGATAAAGAAAAACGCAATGGGCATAAAGGTGTAGTGCTTTGGTTCACAGGTTTGTCGGGGTCTGGTAAATCTACGTTAAGCCACGCTGTTGAGCATAAGCTATTTCAGGTGGGTGTGCATACCACAGTGTTGGATGGCGATAATGTGCGTCATGGTTTGTGCGGCGACTTGGGTTTTTCGGATGTGGCTAGGCGAGAGAATATTCGCCGTGTGGGTGAAGTATCAAAATTGTTCGTTGATGCAGGTGTGATTGTGTTGACCGCGTTTATTTCACCATTTAAGGAAGATAGGGAAGTGGTTCGTAAGCTGCATCAGGGTGACGACTTTATTGAAGTGTACTGTGCAGCATCCTTGGAAGCTTGTGAAACGCGCGATGTAAAAGGTTTATATCAGCGTGCGAGAAAAGGTGAAATCAAAGATTTTACAGGCATTTCGTCACCTTATGAAGCACCTGAGCATGCAGAGATAGTTGTGGATACAGGTTCTTTAAGTTTGCAAGATTGTGTTGAGCAAGTGATTGCGCATTTGCAAAACAAAGGTGTGATTAAAACATGAGTGACATTAAAGCCGTGATTCTCGCAGGTGGTTCGGGTACGCGTCTTTGGCCCATGTCACGCCAGCAGTTACCTAAGCAGTTTTTAAAGCTGGGTGGTGAGGAGTCTTTGCTTGCGGCAACCATTTCTCGCCTTCACCCTAAAATTAAACAAGAAGATGTTTGGGTGGTGACCAATGAAGCACATGCCACTGGCGAAGCATTTTCAGAACTCAATCATTTGCATACCATCTTGGAGCCGTGCGCACGCAATACTGCACCCGCCATTGCCTTAGCTGCGGCATTGCTCCAAGACAATGGGCAAGAAGAAAATATAGACCCTATCATGTTGGTCTTGCCTGCTGATCATTTGATTCAAGATATTCCTGCGTTTCATCAAGGTTTAGACAAAGCCATTGCAGCAGCTGAGCAAGGCAAGTTGGTCACATTTGGCATTGTGCCTGAGCACCCCGATACTGGGTTTGGTTATATTCAGGCGGATGTGAATCAAGAATCAGAAGCCTTTGCTGTCAAACGGTTTACGGAAAAACCTGATTTAAGTACAGCGAAATCATTCTTGGATGAAGGTGGCTATTTTTGGAATTCAGGTATGTTTGTCTGGAAAGCATCGGTGATTTTATCTGAGCTTAAAAAACACGCGCCTGAAATGTATGATGTGGTTCAAGAGATGAAACAAGCTTGGCAAGCTGGGGAGCCATGGCAAGAGGTTGTACGTCATCAATTTCAGAATATGCCAGCGGACTCTATTGATTATGCCGTGCTGGAACCATCGGATAATGTGGTTGTCGTGCCTGTATCCATGGGTTGGTCGGATGTAGGAAGTTGGGATGCTGTATTTGATATTACGGATAAAGATGACTATAACAACGCGGTGAGTGGTCATGCGGTTGCGATTGACTGTAAAAATAGCTTAATTCGGAGCGAGTCACGCTTGATTGCTGCGGTAGGTTTGCAAGATATGATTGCTGTGGAAACGGCTGATGCAATTTTATTGTGCCCTCGTGGTGAAAGCCAGCGGGTACGAGATGTGGTTGAACATTTGAAGTCAACCAATGGGGTTGAGTACCAAGAGCATGTCACTGTTAAACGACCATGGGGTTGTTATACGGTATTGGAAAACTCAGTGGGTTATAAGATGAAGCGAATTGAAGTGAATGTGGGTGCAAGTTTAAGTTTGCAACGGCATCAGCATCGCTCTGAGCATTGGATTGTAGTATCGGGTACAGCAACGGTTACCCGTGATGCTGAAGTGGTTACGGTCTCGAAAAATGAAAGTACATATATCCCGATTGGTGTGAAACATCGCTTGGCAAACAAAGGGAAGATGCCACTGCAAATGATTGAAGTGCAAGTGGGCGATTATTTGGAAGAAGATGACATTGAACGATTTGATGATGACTACGGGAGAAGCAATTGAGTAAAGTTGCGCTGATTACAGGTGTTACAGGTCAAGATGGCTCTTATTTGGCAGAGCTCTTATTAGAAAAGGGGTACATAGTGCATGGGATTAAACGCCGTGCATCATCTTTTAATACGCAGCGTGTGGATCACATTTATCAAGACCAGAATGTTGATAATCGAAATTTCATTTTACATTATGGTGATTTAACAGACTCCTCAAATCTCACGCGTATTATTCAAGAAGTGCAACCTGATGAAGTGTATAATCTTGGCGCGCAGTCACACGTTGCCGTTAGTTTTGAATCACCAGAATATACAGCGGATGTGGATGCTTTAGGCACGCTGCGACTATTAGAGGCGATTCGTTTGCTGGGTATGGAAAAGAAAGTGAAGTTTTATCAAGCTTCGACTTCCGAATTGTTTGGTGAAGTGCAAGAAATTCCTCAGAAGGAAACAACACCCTTTTATCCGCGCTCACCGTATGCTGTAGCGAAGATGTATGCCTATTGGATTGTGGTCAATTACCGAGAGTCCTATGGTATGTATGCCTGTAATGGTATTTTGTTTAATCATGAATCGCCGCGCCGTGGTGAAACCTTTGTCACCCGTAAAATCACGCGTGGTTTAGCCAATATCGCCCAAGGTTTAGAGCAAT
>CAMZLX010000014.1 GCA_947311795.1 uncultured Zetaproteobacteria bacterium | reverse complement strand
GCCAACATATTTAAAACATCATTCGCCACTTGCTCAGAAATTACCCTGTGCCCTTCTTCTGGCACATCCGTTTTTACCAGTTGCGGTGGGTAATATACCCCACCATTGGCAAAAATAGAAAATGCAGATGCCAGCTGAATGGGTGTGACCGCAACACCTTGCCCAAATGCAATGTTTGCCGTTTCCACAGGACCCCAAGAAGATAAAGGAGGCAATAAACCTTTGGACTCACCGCCCAGACCAATACCTGTTTTCTGATGAAATCCAACATCTTGTAATACGCCGTACAAATCTTCTTTGCCAATATCCAAAGCCAGTTTCGCTGCACCAATATTACTCGATACAACCAAAAGCTTACGCAAATCTATCCAACCTGCGGGGTGGTCATCTTTAATCCGTTTGCCTGCCACTTCAAACTTGCCATTCTCGCAATAAATCAATGAATCTGTGGTCCAACGTCCTGTTGATAATGCTGCGGCAACCGTGAATGGCTTAAGCACGGAACCGGGTTCAAACACATCGGTTACCACACGATTACGCCAGTCTTCAGGACGATACTTACCAAATGAATTGGGATTAAAGCCTGGCCAACTTGTCATCGCCAAGACTTCCCCTGTGTGTGGATTCATCACCACCACAGAACCGCCTTTGGCACCTGTGCGTTGAATGCCGTTGGCAAGGGCGGCATACGCAATACTTTGCACACCAATATCCAAGTTTAAGCTTAAATCTTGGCCGTGTTGCGGTTGTTTTATCCAAGTCTGCCCGGGTAATTTGATGCCATTGGCTGCTTTGCGCAGTTGCACTTTACCCGACTGACCTGAAAGCCTACTGTTAAACGCAAGCTCCAGTCCTTCCAAACCATGGTTATCGATACCCACAAACCCAAGCAAGTGTCCCGTTTCTGGACCATACGGGAAATATCTGCGCCATTCTTTTTCAATGCGCACCCCTGCCAAATTCAAGTCTTGCACTTGTTTGGCAATTTGTGGAGACACTTGACGCGATAACCACACAAAACCTTTGCGTTTACCAATACGCTTCTGAAGTTTTGATAATGGCATATGCAAAGCCAATGCAAGCTTAGCTAAATCCTCAGTTTTCAAATCGGAAGCGACAGCCGCAACCGATGGCACTTCCACACTTTCTGAAAGCGTGCGCCCACTTCTATCTACAATATTACCGCGTGGCGCAGCCACTTCAAATTGGCGAATACGTTGGCTATCCGCAGCCTTAGCCAACTTTTCACCCTGCAACCATTGCAGGTCAACGGCTCTCACCACCATAAGCAATAGACCCAGCCCAACGAACGCCATCACAGCTTCCAATCTGCGGCGCGCAGCAATTTGTTCACTATTCATCATCATGGCTTCACCACTTGCATAGCACTAGGTGCAGACATACCCATGTCTCTCGCCAAGCGGCGCAAAGTGTCTGGGCGCAGCATACTGGCAAGTTCCAACTTCAAGCTTTGCACATCTTGAGCCAATATGTTTTTCTCTTTTTGAAGTTGTGATACCGCCTGCTCAGTATCCAAGCGCACATAAGAAACCCAAACTTCACCAACAGAAAGTAAACCAATGCCTGCAACAACCATCACGGTATATCGGCTCAACATGATATATCCAACTTTTCAGCCACGCGCAACATCGCCGAACGACTGCGTGGGTTTTGCTCGATTTCTTGTTCGCTTGCGCGCACGGGTTTCTTTTGCACCCATTTCATGCTTGGCTTAAACCCACAAACACACATAGGGAATTCTCTAGGACAAGTGCAGCCATGCACTTGTTTTTCGATCAAATCACGAATGCGGCGGTCTTCTCCCGAATGAAATGAAATGATTGCCAGACGACCACCAGCTTTGAGCAGCTTCATCGACGCGTTGACGGCATCATCAATTTGATTCATTTCATCATTCACCCAAATGCGCAAAGCTTGAAAAGTGCGTGTGGCTGGGTGCGCACCTTGATGACGCATCTTTTTGGGAGTGGCATGAAAACAAACATTTTCTAAATCTTTGGTGGTATTCATTTGACCATCACGCAAGGCTTTTAAAATACTGCGTGAAATGCGCCCTGCAAACTTCTCATCACCATATTCACGAATAATTTTGGTTAACTCAGATTCAGATACTTTCGCAAGTTTATCCACAAGCGGTTTACCCGATGCATTATCCATGCGCATATCCAAGGGGCCGTCTTGCATAAACGAAAAACCACGTTCTGCTTGGTCAAGCTGTGGTGAAGACACACCCAAATCAAAACCAATGCCCGAAACGCTATCCCAACCTTGGTTTTCAGCGGCATAGGTAATGCCTGCAAAGTCAGTGTATGCGATGGTGAACCGTTTATCCTCTTGCATCAAGGTTTGCCCTGCTTCAATGGCTTGTGGGTCGCGGTCTAAACCCAAAACTTCCGCTTTGTCAGAAAGCTGATTCAACAATAAACGCGTATGCCCACCCCGACCAAATGTTGCATCGATATATTGCCCTTCGGGGTCGGTGCATAATGCTTCGATGTAGGGGGCAGCCAATACAGAAATGTGTGCCCTAGTATTCATCAGAAATCCAAGTCCTGATTTTGCAGCAGCGCCAGCGATGCGGTAAGTTGCTCATCCCACGCCGTAGCATCCCAAATCTCAAAGGTGTCAACCGAACCTGCAAACACAGCGCTCTTGCTGATACCTGCATAACTACGCAGCGACTGTGGAATGAGAACGCGACCTTGTTTGTCAGGTGCATATTCTTGCGCCGAGCTAATCACCGTACGCTTGAAAGCCTGAACAATTCTATCGTTGCTCGGCCTTGCGCCAATTTTGGCAAGTAAACGCCGCCACTCCCGCTGTGGGTACGCACGAAGGCACATGTTTTGCGGGTCGCGGGCGACAATAATAGATGTTTCATTGTAAGATTTTTGCAATACATCACGGAAAGACGCAGGAATATTAACCCGTCCTTTTTCGTCCATATTGTTGGTATATTCACCTTGAAACATCGAAATTCACCCAACCTCACTTGCTATTTATATACGTGAGCCGCAATTACCCACCTTTACCCACTATGCGCCAATATCATCCACTAAACAACCCTTGTCAACCCACCATTACCCTTTTTGGCACACCCGCACCGCCAACAATTACAGTTGTCATCAGACAAAAGAATTCATACAGTACGACTATGAAAATTTTAATTGTTGAAGATGATGTGCAAGTTGCTGAAGTTTTGCAAAAAGGGCTTAAAGAAGAAGGTCATGCTGTTGACCTCTCCCACGATGGCGAAGACGGTGGTTTTTTAGCTGAAATCAATGACTATGATTTGATTATCCTTGATTTGATGTTGCCCAAGAAAAACGGTATTCAAGTGTGTCGTGAAATTCGTGAGCGCGGTGTGAACACCCCTGTCTTGATGTTGACCGCCAGAGACAGTATTGAAGACAAGGTGCGCGGGCTTGATGCTGGCGCTGATGACTACATGGCAAAACCCTTTTCTTTCCAAGAGTTGTTGGCTCGTGTCCGCGCTTTATTACGCCGCACATCCGATAGCAAAACACCAACCTTAACCATGGCTGATTTGGAATTAGACCCCATCAGTCGCCAAGTCACCCGAGGCGACAAAAGCATTCGTGTGACCACCAAGGAGTATGCACTCTTGGAATACTTTATGCGCAACCCCTACAAAGTGCTGTCACGCACCTTAATCGGCGAGCATGTTTGGGATATGAATTTTGACCCTGAAAGCAATGTGATTGATGTGTATGTGAGCCACTTACGCAATAAAGTAGACAAAGGGTTCAACTTACAACTCATCCATACTTTGCGTGGGCAAGGGTATATTTTAAGCGATAAATATGAGGAAGCTGGATAAACAACTCTCCCATGCCTAAACCTTTGACATCACTGTACAACCATATGTTCCGCACCTTTCGTGGCAGACTGGCGGTTAGTTATGTGCTTGTGGAGTTTACCATCTTGCTCATTGCCGCAGGTTTTATTTACTGGTTTCTCGCCAATGAGGTCTACCGTGAAGTCGATAACAAACTACAACACGAAGCCCAAGAAATGGTGGAGTATTTAGCCAAAGTACCACCTGAATTATGGCGGTCTAAAGCGGAACGTTTTTCTGATGATTTCGATGGTTTTGCACAACTGATCAACCATAATGGTGCAGTTCTTTTCAGTCTTGGTAAAAAGCTTGTAGGGCACGAGAAGAAAGATGTCACTCAAGCCATTCAACAAGCCTGGGAAAGTGATGCGTCCATATTTATTTCCACTCGGGGTTTACTGCGCAATAACAATCTTCGCGTTGGCGCAATTCCTATTCGCATTCGTAATGAAACGGTCGCTATTGCTATCCTTGCCCAACCAACCGACCAAATTCAAAACTTTTTCAAATTACTCTATTTTATTGGTGGCACATTGGGTCTTATCTCTATGGTGATTTCAGGCGTGGTGGGCTACCGCATGGCAAAAAGGTCCTTGCGCCCCATCAACGACATCACAGATGCAGCGCAAGCGGTATCCAATGGCGATTTAAGCAGGCGCTTGCAGACATCGGTGCATGATGAAGAAATCGAAACACTGGTTCAGTCCCTGAATAAAATGTTTGAATGTTTGGAATCCAACTTCAACAGCCAAAAACGATTTGTATCCGACACTTCCCATGAACTCAGGCATCCTATAACCATCCTCAAAGGTGAAATTGAAGTGGCGCTTATGCAAAACCGTTCACCCGAAGAATATAAAGCACTGCTCAAACAACTGCTTTCGATTAGTGACCGTATGCAAAACATCGTCAATGACATGTTAACACTGGCACAAGCCGATGCGGGAACCCTTGAAATACCACAAGAAAACATAGACTTATCCTTACTACTTCAAGAAGTTGGGCAAGACCACCTCATCCTATTTTCAAAGCGTAATATTAATCTGGATATTGATGTGCAAGATGGTTTAGAGATTGTAGGCGACCAACATCGTATTGAGCGCGTTTTTTATAACCTGCTTAACAATGCATTCCGTTATGCACCTGAAGGTTCAACTGTAACCTTGTCCGCTGTGGCAGAAGGCGATTATGCAAAAATACAAGTATTGGATGACGGTGAAGGTATTGCCAAAAAAGATATTCCTCACTTATTTGAGCGCTTTTATCGTGCGGATGATGCACGCACCAATAAACAAGGTGAAGGCGCTGGCTTAGGTTTGTCGATTTGTAAACATATTGTACATGCGCACCAAGGTAAAATATATGTGGTTGATGATGCTAGGCAGGGTGCCACTTTTGAAGTAAAACTCCCGCTTTCTAATATGAACCCCGAATATGCCAAACGTATTCAAGGTGTGTTAAACAGTTAAAGTTTCCACTTCATTTGCTGGATAGGTGCAAACTGAGCCTCGCCCCTAGATGCACACGTCACAAGCTCCGATGCAGGCAGATAAACATGCCCATATTTATAAACATCATCGTCCACGATATTTTCATCTACCATTAAAATATCCAAGTCCAACGTGCGTGGTTTCCATGAACCTTCTGAGCGGTCGCGCCCATGTTTATCTTCCAAAGCTTTGAGCCAAACCAACAATTCAGCCTGAGCCAAATCATGCTCGAATAAACAACAGGCATTCAAAAAGTCATCGCCATCCATACCCACTGCCGCCGATTGATACACAGATGAGAATCGAACATTTGGAAACTTCGCTTTTAAAGTCTTTGCAGCACCCCTAAGGTGCATTTCAGGGTCGATGTTAGAGCCCAAACCCAATAACACTTGGGTCATGATGGTTTGTTGCCGCGCTCAATCAACACAGCCACATTTTCCGAGCCGCGAACCGCACCAGGTTTGGACATTTTAAGGCGCAGCCAAGGCACATTGAATTCATTGCGAATAATCGCTGCACAGTGTTCTGCCAAGGATTCAATCAAACCAAAT
>CAMZLX010000013.1 GCA_947311795.1 uncultured Zetaproteobacteria bacterium | reverse complement strand
GTGTTGGTTTGGCTGCTTACAAAACGATAGGTGTGTTTTAATGGGCAACACAACGGATGAAAACAAACAATCAAATATGCCAGTTGACCCTAGGGTGATGCAGGCTATGTATGGCATGATGCCTGAAGAAGATGAGATTGACCTTCTTGAATATTGGAATGTGATTTGGAAGAAGAAATTTTTCATCCTTGGTGTTTCATTTTTAGCTGCAGTGTTGGCAGCAGGTGTTGCATTGACCATGCCTAATATTTATCGGGCTGAAGCGTTGCTTGCTCCAGTGGGTGGTGAGGAAAGTAAAGGTGGCTTGTCGTCTATGTTGGGTGGCTTGGGTGGCATCGCATCACTTGCGGGTGTGTCTTTGGGTGGGGGCGGTTCAGTGGAGCAAAATATTGCTGTGCTCAAGTCCAGAGAATTCATCTGGGGTTTTGTTAACGATGAAAAGATGATGCCCATTCTATTTCAAGATGACTGGGATAGTGAAGCAAAGCTCTGGCTTACTGAAGATGAAGAAGAACAACCAACTTTATGGGATGCTTGGCGCTTGTTCATTGAGGATGGTGCACTAAGTGTAAGCGTAGATAAAGACTCAGGTTTAGTGCGCTTGTCTATGGATTGGAAAGACCCTGAACTTGCTGCATCATGGGTCAAAAAATTAGTGTATAGGCTAAATACATACTTACGTGAGCAAGCGATTCAGCAAAGTGAGCGCAAACTTCAATACTTAAATGATGAGCTGAGCAAAACAAAAATCGCAGAGAATAGGCAGGCATTGTTTGAGCTTATTTCAACCGAGCAAAAGCAAGCTATGCTTGCGAATACGCAGCAAGACTATGCATTTCGGGTGATTGACCCTGCAGTTGTGCCCGATAAGAAAATAAAACCTAAACGTGCAGTGATTGTAATTTTAGCTACTTTCGTGGTGGGTTTCTTGGCGGTTGTGTTTGTGTTTATCCAAGAAGGTTTACGCAAACGCAAAGAAGAGGATGTTGTCGATGAATGAGAATCAAAAATCATCCAATGTCGTATGGCATCAAGGTGAAGTATCCAGGGCAGATAAGGAAAAACGCAATGGGCATAAAGGTGCTGTATTGTGGTTTACAGGCTTATCAGGCTCTGGAAAATCTACGTTGAGTCATGCGGTAGAGCATAAACTGTTTCAAATGGGTGCGCATACGACAGTGTTGGATGGCGATAATGTGCGTCATGGTTTGTGCGGTGATTTGGGTTTTTCGGACGTGGCAAGGAGAGAGAATATTCGCCGTGTAGGTGAAGTGTCCAAGTTATTTGTTGACGCAGGGGTGATTGTGTTGACCGCATTTATTTCGCCGTTTAAAGAAGATAGAGATGTGGTTCGTAAGCTGCATCAGGGTGACGACTTTATTGAAGTGTACTGTGCAGCATCCTTGGAAGCTTGTGAAACGCGCGATGTAAAAGGTTTATATCAGCGTGCGAGAAAAGGTGAAATTAAAGACTTTACGGGCATTTCGTCACCGTATGAAGCACCTGAGCAAGCAGAAATTGTGATAGATACAGGCTCTTTAAGCTTGGATGCGTGTGTCGAAGAAGTGATTGCGTATTTACAAAACAAAGGTATGATTAAAGTTGAATGATATAAAGGCTGTTGTTCTTGCGGGTGGATCAGGGACGCGGCTTTGGCCGATGTCGCGCCAACAATTACCCAAGCAGTTTTTAAAGCTTGGCGGTGAAGAGTCTTTGCTTGCGGCAACCATTTCCCGTCTTCACCCTAAAATTAAACAAGATGATGTTTGGGTGGTGACCAATGAAGCCCATGCCACTGGCGAAGCATTTTCAGAACTCAACCATTTGCATACCATCTTGGAGCCGTGCGCACGCAATACTGCGCCTGCTATTGCCTTAGCTGCGGCATTGCTTCAAGAAGAAAATCATGACTCTATCATGTTGGTCTTGCCTGCTGATCATTTGATCCAAGATATTCCTGCGTTTCATCAAGGTTTAGACAAAGCCATTGCAGCGGCTGAGCAAGGCAAGTTGGTCACATTTGGTATTGTACCTGAGCACCCCGATACTGGATTTGGTTATATTCAAGCGGATGTGAATCAAGAATCAGAAGCCTTTGCTGTCAAACGGTTTGCGGAAAAACCTGATTTAAGCACAGCGAAATCATTCTTGGATGAAGGTGGCTATTTTTGGAATTCAGGTATGTTTGTCTGGAAAGCATCTGTGATTCTATCTGAGCTTAAAAAACACGCGCCTGAAATGTATGATGTGGTTCAAGAGATGCAGCAAATTTGGCAAGGTGGCGAACCGTGGCAAGAGGTCGTACGTCATCAATTTCAAAATATGCCAGCGGACTCTATTGATTATGCCGTGCTGGAGCCATCGGACAATGTGGTTGTTGTGCCTGTATCCATGGGCTGGTCGGATGTAGGAAGTTGGGATGCTGTATTTGATATTACGGATAAAGATGAAAACAATAATGCAGTCAGTGGTCATGCGATTGCTGTGGACTGTGAGAATACATTGTTACGCAGCGAGTCGCGTTTGCTAACAGCCGTTGGGCTCAAAGACATCATTGCTGTGGAAACGGCAGATGCGATTTTGTTATGTCATCGGGGCGAAAGCCAGCGTGTGCGTGAAATTGTGGATGTGATTAAAACATCAGGTGGGTCAGAATGCCTTGAGCATGTGACTGTACAACGTCCATGGGGTAGCTATACTGTATTGGATAATAAGGCTGAGGGCTACAAATTAAAACGTATTGAAGTGAACCCTGGGGCATCATTATCGTTACAACGGCATCAACATCGTTCTGAGCATTGGGTGGTGGTGTCAGGCACAGCAACGGTTACCCGCGATGATGAAATCATCACAGTTGCCAAGAATGAAAGTACATATATCCCGATTGGTGTGAAACACCGTTTGGCGAATAAAGGAAAGATACCACTGCAAATGATTGAAGTGCAAGTGGGCGATTATTTGGAAGAAGATGACATTGAACGATTTGATGATATTTATGGGAGAACGAAGTGAGTAAGATTGCATTAATTACAGGGGTTACGGGTCAAGATGGCTCTTATTTAGCAGAGCTGTTATTGGAAAAAGGATATGTGGTGCATGGTATCAAGCGGCGTGCTTCATCGTTTAATACTCAGCGTGTGGATCACATTTATCAGGATCCGCATGTGGATAACAAAAACTTTGTATTACATTATGGTGATTTGACAGACTCTTCAAATCTCACTCGTATTATAAAAGAAGTGCAGCCGGATGAAGTGTATAATCTTGGCGCACAATCGCACGTTGCCGTTAGTTTTGAATCACCAGAATACACAGCGGATGTGGATGCTTTAGGCACGTTGCGATTATTAGAGGCGATTCGTTTGTTAGGCATGGAAAAGAAAGTGAGGTTTTATCAGGCTTCGACTTCCGAATTATTTGGTGAAGTGCAAGAAACTCCGCAAAAAGAAACCACACCCTTTTATCCGCGCTCACCTTATGCTGTGGCGAAAATGTATGCCTATTGGATTGTGGTCAATTATCGTGAATCGTATGGCATGTATGCCTGTAATGGTATTTTGTTTAACCATGAGTCGCCACGCCGTGGCGAAACCTTTGTGACGCGTAAAATCACACGGGGCTTAGCCAATATCGCCCAAGGTTTAGAGCAATGCTTGTATATGGGAAACATGGATGCATTGCGCGACTGGGGTCATGCCAAGGATTATGTGCGTATGCAATGGATGATGTTGCAGCAGGATGAAGCCGAAGATTTTGTGATTGCTACTGGGGTACAATATTCGGTTCGTCAATTTATTGAATGGTCTGCCAAAGAGTTGGGTATTACGATTGCTTTCGAAGGTAAAGGTTTGGATGAAAAAGGCATAGTCACAGCGATTGAAGGCAATCATGCGCCAGCGTTGAAGGTGGGTGATGTGGTTGTGCAAATTGACCCGCGTTATTTCCGCCCTGCAGAAGTGGAAACGCTGTTGGGAGACCCAACGAAAGCCAAAGATAAACTTGGTTGGACACCTGAAATCACTGTGCAAGAGATGTGTGCGGAAATGGTGGCTGAAGATTTAAAAGTTGCCAAACGTCATGCTTTGTTAAAAAAGCATGGGCATGATATTCCAGTCGCTGCAGAATAATAATCATGAC
>CAMZLX010000012.1 GCA_947311795.1 uncultured Zetaproteobacteria bacterium | reverse complement strand
GCGAAGAAAGTCAGCATACTTCCAATCACAAGTGCTGCGAGCCATATAAATTGCATGAGTTTATCGCTGGGGAATGCCCAGTAGTTGGGTAGATAATAAAGAAGGGCTGCCATGGGTAAACAGGCAAGCACGGCGGATGCCATACGTTTCCAGCTTTGTGTATCAAAGATTGCGCCGTGTTTTTTGTGCAAATGCGCCCACAATAAAGCCACATTAAAAAATGATGCCAAGGCGGATGCCAATGCCAAACCGACATAACCCAAAGGTTGCATCAGAATCACGGCGAGGATGATATTCACGGCAACGGTGTACATCGCATATTTCATGGGTGCTTTGGCATCTTTGCCCGCAAAACATGCCGTGGACAACACTCTTGCCCAACAAAAGACCAATAAACCAACGGTGTAAGCTTGAAGCGCGCGGGCAGTGTTGGCGGCATCAAGGGCTGTGAACGCGCCATTTTCAAACAAGGTGCGAATGATGGGTTCGGCGAGGAATAAAATGCCCACCATGGAAGGCAGGATAATCCAAGTTAGCCATGTTAAACCACTTCTTAAATCTTGTTTGGCTTCGATGTTTCTTCCATTGGCTAAGTGTTCGGATAATGCAGGCAACAAGGCTGTGCCCATGGCGATGCCAAACAGGGCAAGGGGAAGCTGCACAATTCTATCGGCGTAATATAAATAGGAGACAGCGCCTACGGGTAATAATGTGGCTAAAATCGTACCGACCAAGATGTTGATTTGCACGGCAGCGATACCAAGTACGGCAGGCCCGAAAAGTTTTAAAGTATCGGCAATGGCGGGTAATCGAGGGTTCCATGTGGGTTTAGGAATCCAACCAATGCGTTTGAGCGCAGGAAATTGAATCACAAGTTGCAAAGCTCCGCCAAGCATCACACCCACCGCCAAAGCTTCGGCAGGATTGTCGTGCAAGGGTGCTAAAATGATGGCGGCAAAGATGATGGCGATGTTTAACAAGGCAGGGCTTGCCGCAGCTACGGAGAACTTGCGGTAGGCATTCAGCACTGCCCACGACATGGCGGCGAGGGAAATAAAAGCAAGGTAGGGGAACATAATGCGGGCAAGGGTTAACGCCTGACTCCAGCGGTCGGGGTCATCATGAAAACCTGGGGCAAAAGCAAGCAGCAGCCATGGCATAAACACCATGCCTGCAATGGTGAACAGGGTAAGTGCTGCAAGCAATAAACCTGCAAGCGCATTCAAATAAGAATGGGCATCTTCTTCGCCTTTTTTGCGCTCTTCAGCCAACACAGGCACAAGGGCAACGGTTAAAGTACCCTCTGCAAACATGCGGCGGAAAAAGTTGGGCAGCTTAAAGGCAACAAGAAAGGCATCGGCAAGTGGGCTTGCGCCCAAAAGGCGGGCGATAAAGATGTCACGAATGAAACCTAATATACGGGATAACATGGTCCAACTGCCAACTTTCGCTGCAGCTCTGAACAAACTGTTCTTCTGATTTGACTTCACTGATTCCGCACCCATAATGCGCGACCCTTTGCACAGGGTGGCTTATAGTCAAGCTTATGCAGGGTTGTATGGACTGAGCTACGGTTTTTAGGATACAAGTTTTACGGTTTGCCCAAGGAGGTGATGTTTTACATGCCAGGAATTAGAGTGAGTACAGATGAGCCAATTGAAATGGCGATTAAGCGATTCCGCAAGCAAGTTGAGCGTGGTGGTGTTATTAGTGAATGCCGTCGTCGTGAAGCTTATGAAAAACCTTCTGTGGCGAAAAAACGCAAAGAAGCTGCTGCACGCAAGCGTCTTATGAAGCGTCTTCGTCGTATCCGCGCACGTCAACGTCGCGAATATTAAGAGAAGCAAACCGAATCTTTTGATTCTTCAAAGCCGTCTTAACCTTCTGGGTTGAGGCGGTTTTTTTATGCCTTGTGTTGAAACTGAATTGGTTTGCCAACCAGCTTGCTTAGCGGGCGTTTTTCTTGGTCTGCATTCCAAATGCACACGTCATGACTTTCAAACCATGTTTTATCAAAAGACCACTGCCACGTTTTTTTCTTTTCGGTGATGTCAGGGTTGGCAGCTTCACCACTTTTGGTGCGGTTGAGCGCAGCTGCCAAGCGAAGCATCGCAGCCAGTGCGATGGTGGTTTTTATATCTTGGCTGCGCATGTTTTTTAGCATCGCATGGCTTTTGTTGGGGCTTGCTTTGCGGTGAAAGCGAACAATGGTCGCCAGCATCTGTTGTTGCCGCTGGGTTACTCCTGTTAAGTTGGAATGGGCAATGATATAACTGCCATGCAGATGTATTTTTTTATGGTTCATGGCAAGCCCAACCTCATGCAATTGACATGCGGCAATGAGAAGGCGGTATGCCTCGTGATTTAAGCTTAATAACTTAGCATACGCTTCAAAAATGATTTCTGATGTTTGGGTTACACATTTGATTTGGCTGCAGTCAAGATTAAATCGTTTTGCCATGGCTTGTGTGGCAGCTTTGATGGGTCGGGCAGGCAAGCGACCAGCTGTGTTGATGCGGTCAAAGATAATGCCTTCACGCAAAGCGCTGGGGCAAACGCGTAAGGACTTGACACCCAGCGCGCGCATGACTTCTTGTAAAATGATGCTGCCTGCGACCAATGTGTTTTTGCGTTCGGCTTCGATATTGTCGGGTAGTTGGTCAGCTTTAACGGCATCAATGAGTTTTGTTTGTGTTTGCTTCAAGTCTTTGCGTGTTAAGTGTGTGTTATCATCATGGTTACAGAATTGTGCAGTGATGTCTGCAAGCGTACGAATGGTGCCTGAAGTGCCGTACACGGCATGTACATCAAACGGTGTATAGGCATTAGCTACAGATTGAATTTTACTGGCTGCAGCATGATGGCACATATTGATTTGACGAGAGGTGTAGTTGCCTGCGGCAAAAAATTGACGCGAATATCGCCGCGCACCCATGTTTAAGCTCTCTGCAGCCAAAAGACCTGTTTTATCACCCACAATCACTTCTGTGCTACCACCGCCAATATCAATGATATAAGCAGGCTCTTCTCGAATATAACCTTCGGCGCACACCCCTTGATAAACAAGGCGGGCTTCTTCCTCACCACCCACAATTTCAACCACCAAGCCAAGCTCATGACGAATGCGCTTGGCAATTGCATTGCGATTGGGGGCATCACGCATGGCAGACGTGGCAATACAATGCATTTCAGCATCATAACTTTCAGCCAACTGTTTGAAAAACTTTAGGCTATCCACCATGCGGTCGATAGATGCAGGGTTGAGTCTACCACGTTTATCCACACCATCACCCAAGCGCACCCAGTGCTTCATTCTATCCACAATACGGAATGCGCCATGGGGTTCAGTTTGTGCAATAATCATGTGAAATGAGTTGGTTCCCATATCCACAGCGGCAATATGTTGACCAACAGGTAGATTCAAATGTTAAACCTCTAAGCCCCGTTTTGTTTTTCGCGGACTTTCTTTTGGATTTTTTTCTTTCTGGCGATTTTTTTCACCTTGTCGGCATCGTATTTCTTTAGATGACGTTTGGTCAAGGCATGTTGTTTGTCCACCTTTTTAGCCGTTTTACTCATGCGTTTTTCAGCACGTTTGGCTTTTTTAGCTGCTTTCTTGGCTTTTTTTGCGGCTTTTGCAGCTTTGCTTGCAGCTTTATCTGCTTTGTTTATGGCATCTTCTAAAGCCTGATGTAGTTTTTTGTCATGTTTACTGGCACTCATTGTTTATTCTTGCTCCTTACCTTATTCAATAATACCTGCGCTGGTCTGTACCAGCGCAGATTTGGTTATGATTATTCAGCGTTTTTCTTGTTTGAATAATCAAGTTTCCTATGTACGTTGCCGACAATTTTAGGGTCTGGCGCGCAGGCGACAGCTTCATCTTTGCCTGGATAATTCAAGTTGTGCAGGTAATGACGCATGCAGTTAATACGCGCACGTTTTTTGTCATCCGATTTAATCACCGTCCACGGTGCGTCTGCCGTGCTGGTGTAGAAAAACATCGATTGTTTGGCTTTGGTATAATCTCCCCATTTATCCAAGGATTGAATATCAATGGGGCTAAGCTTCCACTGTTTCAGCGGATCATGGGTTCGGCCATGAAAGCGGCGAAGTTGCTCATGGCGACTTACAGAGAACCAGTATTTGAATATGTGTAAACCCGAGTTGACCAACATACGTTCCAATTGTGGTGTTTGACGAAGAAAATCTAAGTATTCTTCATCCGTACAAAAGCCCATTACACGTTCAACACCTGTTCTATTGTACCATGAGCGGTCTAAAAAAACCATTTCGCCTTTGGTTGGCAAATGTTTGATATAACGCTGATAATACCACTGTCCAAGCTCACGCTCATTGGGTTTTTCCAAAGCGATAACATGCGCAGCACGTGGGTTTAAATGCTCATTAAAGCGTTTGATCGTACCGCCTTTACCTGCGGCATCACGCCCCTCGAAAATACCAAGAATACGCTGCCCTGTTTCTTTTACCCAAGCTTGCACTTTAAGTAATTCGATTTGCAGCAAGTGTTTTTCACTTTCATACTCTTCCAAGCCCATTTTTTTAGAGTATGGGTATGTGCCCATCTCATAGCTTAATTCAAGCAGCTTTTTACCTGAAATCACCTTGGGTGATGCCAAGACCTTTTTTGGGTTGCTCATCTTGTCCAGTAATTTGCCAAGCTTTTCTTTATTACGTTTTTTTTCTTTGCTCATGTTTATATTTACACCTTTTAATTTGAGACAACAAAATTTCAAGGGAACAAAAGTGGTTCCCTTGTTGCTTGTCTATGATTTGTTGGTGAAAAGGATGCATTGAGCAGCGTTGAAGCCGCACGTTGTGGACAAATCAAATTCGTTTGTGCACCAACTTTTCGTGCTCAGCATACGGTAAATAGCTTCACATTACAACTATTATTTTTATGTTGAAGATTGCTAAGTCGTTATGTGTTCAGTTGCTCTTGCTTGGCTTCGAGGGTTTCCCACTGTTGATACGCTTGCTCCAGTTTGGTGTTGAATGCATCCAACTGTTTCTGGTCGTTTTGGAAGGATGTCGGGTCGTTGCTAAAATAATCAACATCACAAAATCGTGCTTCAATTTCTGCTTTTTCTTCTTCCCAAGCTTCGATTTGCAAGGGTAAATCATCCAGTGCTTTTTGGTCTTTGTAGCTAAGTTTTCTGGCAATTTTAGGTTTCTTGACTTCTTTTTCGTCTTCTTTGGTCGTTTTTATGGATATTTTGTCTTCTTT
>CAMZLX010000011.1 GCA_947311795.1 uncultured Zetaproteobacteria bacterium | reverse complement strand
GCTGGCATTGGATGCAGCGCTTGGCATTGGTGGTTACCCACGTGGTCGTATCGTTGAAATTTATGGACCTGAATCATCAGGTAAAACCACTTTGGCACTTCATGCCGTGGCTGAAGCACAAAAAGCAGGCGGTAAAGCAGCTTTTATTGATGCAGAACATGCCCTAGACCCTGAATATGCACGCAAACTGGGTGTGGATGTGGATAACCTTTATTTATCACAACCCGATTGCGGTGAGCAAGCCTTGGAAATCGTAGATATGCTAACCCGCTCTGGCGCATTGGATATTTTGGTCGTGGATTCGGTTGCCGCTTTAACACCTCGCGCTGAATTGGATGGTGATATGGGCGACTCACACATGGGTCTGCAAGCGCGCCTGATGTCGCAAGCACTGCGCAAGCTCACATCAGCCATTTCACGTACCAACACAACCGTGGTGTTTATCAACCAATTGCGCATGAAGATTGGTGTGATGTTTGGCAACCCTGAAACCACTACAGGTGGTAATGCATTGAAGTTCTACGCATCTGTTCGCCTTGATGTGCGCCGCACGGGTGCAATCAAGAAGGGTGAAGATGTGTTGGGTAACGACACCAAAGTGAAAGTGGTGAAAAACAAAATGGCACCACCTTTCAAACTTGCAAAATTCAGTATTATGTATGGTGAAGGTGTGTCGCATGTCGGCGAAGTTGTCGATATGGGCGTAGAATTTGGGCACGTGAAGAAAAGTGGGGCTTGGTATGCCGTTGGCACTGAGCGTATTGGGCAGGGTAGAGACAATGCTATTCAATATTTGAAAGACCATCCCGATTTATTGAATGATATTGAAGGCAAAGTTCGTGAAGAATTGGGTCTGCCTGAAGCATCTGTGAAAGCAGTAGCACCGAGTGCCTCAGAAGACTAATGCCATCAAAAATGAACAGCAGGAAGCTTTTAAGTCTGCTGTTCGTGTGCTTGGTATCCGCGAGCATAATGAAGCGGAGCTGCGCACAAAGTTAAGCAACAAAAACTACGATGACATTATCATTGATGATGTGATTGAAATGCTAAAACATTATGACTATTTGAGTGAATCGCGCTATGCAGAAACATTTCTGCGTTCGCGGTTAAAAAAAGGTGAAACCCCTTGGTTTGCTGCACAAAAAGCGAGGCAGCGGGGCGCTGATGTGGCTGTGCTGCGCTTGGCTTTAGAAGAAGCAGAGCAAAGCTTTGATGCGTGGGCAGCATGTAAAGATGTATTGGATAAACGCGACCCTTTGGGGCGCTACAAACAAGATAAAAAGCTTTGGCAACGTCAAATGCGCTACTTGCAACATAAGGGTTATGATATGAACACCATTTTGCAGGTGATGAACAATGAGGATGATTGAGATATGAACACATCGGAAATCAGAAAGAAATTCTTAGGCTATTTTGCTGATAAGGGGCATGAGGTTGTAGAATCCAGCTCGCTGGTGCCGCATGGCGACCCGACATTGATGTTTACCAATGCGGGCATGGTTCCATTCAAACATGTGTTTCTTGGCGATGAAACCCGCCCTTATGTTCGCGCTACTTCCAGCCAAAAATGCGTGCGTGCAGGTGGTAAACACAACGATTTGGAAAATGTTGGGCATACTTCTCGCCATCACACCTTTTTTGAAATGTTGGGTAATTTCTCCTTTGGTGATTATTTCAAAGAGGATGCGATTAACTTCGCATGGGAATTTTTAACTGAAGAATTAAAACTCGATAAAAGCCGTTTGTTTGTCACCGTCTTTGAAGATGATGATGAAGCTTATGATTTATGGGTTAAAGGCGTGGGTGTTCCTGAAGATAAAATCGCCCGCATTGGTGCCAAGGATAACTTCTGGAGCATGGGCGATACTGGGCCTTGTGGCCCTTGCTCGGAAATTTTTTATGACCACGGCGACCACGTTTGGGGTGGCCCTCCAGGTACACCAGAAGAAGATGGTGACCGATTTGTGGAAATCTGGAATTTGGTCTTCATGCAATACGATAGGGATGAAGCAGGCACTTTAAACCCACTGCCCAAACCTTCTGTGGATACAGGCATGGGCTTGGAGCGTATTGCAGCGGTATTACAAGGCACACACGACAATTACAGCATTGATTTGTTTCAACATCTGATTGCAGCAGCATCCAAGGTCACAGGCGTAAAACTTGGCGATAGCGATGAGCAAGATGTCAGTTTGCGAGTGTTGGCAGACCATTTGCGCTCGGTGTCTTTCTTGCTTGCTGATGGTGTGTTGCCATCCAATGAAGGGCGTGGCTTTGTGTTGCGTCGTATTTTGCGCAGGGCTTGCCGTCATGGGCGTTTATTGGGCATGAAACAAGCCTTTATGTTTAAGCTTGTTCAAGCCTTGGTGGATGAAATGGGCGACCATTTTACAGAGCTAAAAGAAGCGCAGGGCAATATCGAGCAAGTCATTCGCATTGAAGAAGAACGCTTTATCAAAACCTTGGATAAGGGTTTGAAATTGGTGGAACAAGCCGTAAGTGGTGCAGGTGAGGGCGGCACCATTCCAGGCAAAACACTGTTTACCTTGTATGACACTTTTGGTTTCCCCACCGATTTAACCGCCGATATTCTCAAAGGTCAGAATATCAAGCTGGATATGGATGGTTTTGAAGTCTGCATGAATGAGCAACGCGAGCGGGCAAGAGCAGCTTGGGGCGGCTCTGGCGAAGCGGCATTGCCCAAGGCTGTGTTTGAGATTCGTGAGCAACATGGAGCCACCGATTTCTTGGGTTACACCACGATTCAAGCCGAAGGTGCGATTTCTGGTTTGATTGCAGGCGATAAAGCTGTGGATATT
>CAMZLX010000010.1 GCA_947311795.1 uncultured Zetaproteobacteria bacterium | reverse complement strand
TGGGTGAAGGCAGCGCTTTGGCATTGTTGATGGGCGGCATTTGGTTGATGGCACGGCATACCATTTCTTGGCATATCCCGTTATCTTATTTGGCAACGGTTGCTGTGATGGCAGGTTTGTTTCATCTGATTAACCCTGATGTTTATGCGCCGCCATTGTTTCATCTGTTGGCAGGTGGTTTGATATTATGCGCATTTTTCATGGCAACCGACCCAGTTTCTTCGCCATCATCGGGCATTGGAAAAATTGTGTTCGGTGTGGGTTGTGGTGTGCTGACATGGGTGATTCGCACCTTTGGCGCATACCCAGAAGGTGCGATGTTTGCAGTAGTGCTGATGAATATGGCAACACCATTGATTGATTATTATGTGCGTCCTCGCGTGTATGGGCGTAAGCGTGGGCAGCAGTCATGAGTTTTGATAAAGCACAGCAAAAGATTGCCTTAACCTTGTTTGTGGTCGGTTTGGTTTCTGCCACGTTGCTAGCCCTTGTGGACAAATGGACAGCAGGGCCGATTGCCGAAGCGCAGCGCCAAGCTTTGCATCAAAGTCTGTTGCAGGTTTTACCTGAACATGCTAACGACCCACTTCAAGATATGTTTTTGTTTCCTATGTCTAAACAGGAAAGTTTAAAGGTGTTTCCTGCCAAAGATAAAAAAGGAGACGTGGTTGCATACGCTTGGCAGCAGGTTGCTCCTGATGGTTATTCAGGCACGATTAAAGTGTTGATGGGCGTGCGTGTTTCGGGGGAAGTGGCGGCTATTCGCGTGGTGTTTCATAAGGAAACACCGGGTTTGGGTGATGGCATTGTCAAAAATACGGCATGGTTAAATTCATTTATCGATAAAACATTGAGTAATGCCAAATGGTTGGTGAAAAAAGATGGCGGTGATTTTGACCAGTTCACAGGTGCAACCATCACCCCACGTGCAGTGGTGAAGGCTGTGCACCAAGGACTAATTTTTTATAAAAACAACCAAGTGGATATGTTGAAACGTGTTTACGCTGAAGCTTTGAATAAAGATAAAGAAGGAGATAAACCCTAATGCCTTCCAATAATGATTCGCTAAACAAACAAGAAATTTTTCAAGATGGTTTTTGGTTTAACAATGCCATTTTTGCCCAACTGTTGGGTATGTGCCCCTTGCTTGGTGTGACCACCACAGCAGAAAATGGATTTTGGATGGGGCTAGCCACCTTGGCTGTATTGCTTTGCTCAAACCTTATTGTTTCCTTGGTGCGTGGCTTTATCCCTGATGAAGTGCGCATTCCTGCATACATCGTGATTATTGCGTCCTTGGTGACGGTGGTTGAGCTTGCCATGAATGCTTGGATGCATGATATGTATTTGATTCTAGGTCTGTTCATTCCTTTGATTGTGGTCAACTGCGCTATTCTTGGACGCGCTGAAGCCTTTGCCAGCAAAAACAATGTGGTTGATTCTGTGGTGGATGCTTTGGGTATGGGTCTAGGTTTTACCTTTGCTTTGTTGCTGTTGGGTGGTGTGCGCGAATTGCTTGGTCAAGGTGAGTTGTTTGGTTTTGATGTGTTTGGCGCAAGTTACCCTGATGTTTTGCTCTTTATTTTGCCGCCCGGTGCTTTTATTGCCCTTGGTTTTATTTTGGCAGGTGTAAATTTGGTGAACATGAAGCTTCAAGCCAAAAAAGATGCGGTCATCATTGTTGAAAAACAAGCGGGCAGCGAAAGCGTTTAATGCTAGAGATTCGTAACCTTTCGTTATCTATTCCTGTATCGGGTGAGCATGTGTTGGCGGTGTCGGATGTCTCGCTATCGCTTCAAGCTGGTAAGGTTTTAGCATTGGTCGGTGAATCAGGCTGTGGTAAGAGTTTAACTGCACAAAGCCTGCTTAGGTTAGGCGAGTTTCAAGGTGTAGCCAAAGAAACAGGCGACATTCTGCTTGGCGGACAAAGCCTGTTTGATATATCTGCTGAAGCGTTGCGCAAAATTCGCGGTGGTGTGATTTCCATGATATTTCAAGAGCCCATGACTGCGCTTAACCCTGTGTTTACCATTGGTAGTCAGATTTTAGAAGTGATTCATTTGCATACTGATTTGGGCAAAGTCGAATCACATCAGCGCGCCTTAGCTTTGCTTGCTGATGTGGGTTTGCAAGATGGCGAAACCTTGATGAAGCAGTATCCTGATAGTTTGTCGGGTGGTATGCGGCAACGCATTTTGATTGCCATGGCAATGGCGGGCGAACCTGAATTTATCATTGCTGATGAGCCGACCACAGCATTGGATGTCTCGGTGCAAAAGCGAATTATTGCCTTGTTGCGCGGTTTGCAGCGTGAAAAAGGTATGGGTATGTTGTTGGTCACCCATGATTTCGGGCTGGTTGCAGAAATGGCAGATGAAGTGGCTGTGATGTATGCGGGTGAAATTGTGGAGCAAGCATCAGTCACCGATATTTTTGATAACCCATCCCATCCTTACACCCAAGCTTTGATGCGCTGTCGTCCAGAATTTGTCCAAGATGGGCAGTTGGCAGTGATTCCTGGCAATGTGCCAAGCCCAGGTGATTGGGCGCAAGGGTGTCGGTTTGCACCACGTTGTTCGCTGGCAACAGATGAATGCGCTGCAAAATCAGTTGCGCTGAACGCATGGCAAGATGGTGAACATCAAGCCCGCTGTATCAAGGTGGGCGTATGAGTGTGTTAAGCGTTCAACATATTCGCAAAGTTTTTAAAGGCGGCGGCTTTTTCGGTGGTGGCACTGACAAGGTTGCGGTGAATGATTTAAGCTTTGATTTGGTCAAGGGTGAGACCTTGGCGATTGTGGGTGAATCGGGCAGTGGTAAATCAACCACAGCAAGGCTTGCCATGCGTTTGCTTGATTTGGATGGCGGGCAGGTGGTTTGGGGCGGTCAAGATGTCACCAAGCTTGCTGGCAGTGCGCTGAGAAAGCAGCGCAGACAATTACAAATGGTGTTTCAAGACCCTTTTGCATCGCTGAACCCGAAGATGAAAATCGTGGATACTGTGGGTGAAGGTTTGCGCGTACATCAACCGCAATTAAGCAAGGCAGAGCGCAGAGCCAAAGTATTGGAAACCTTACAGCTTTGTGGTTTGGGCGAAGAAGCTTTGGATAGGTATCCGCACCAGTTTTCAGGTGGGCAAAGGCAGCGTGTGGGCATTGCCAGAGCTTTGATTGTTGAGCCTGATGTGTTGGTTTTGGATGAACCTGTATCGGCATTGGATGTGTCAGTGCAAGCGCAGATTTTGAACCTCTTAAAACAGCTTCAAGCGGATAAAGGTTTGGCATATTTGTTTATCTCCCATGATTTGTCGGTGGTGCAACATATTGCAAATAGAGTCATGGTAATGTTTGCAGGCTTTGTGGTGGAAGAAGGGGATATTGATGATGTGTTTAACCATCCCAAACACCCTTACACCAAAGCATTGCTTGATGCCAAGCCGATTAGTCATCCCAGCCAACGCCAAGATGATGATGGTAAACAAGTGGATGAGGGTGTGGCTGTTGAAGGTTGTGCTTTTGCCTTGCGGTGTCCGTTTGCCAAGGATGAATGCAAAAGCTTTGATATGCGGATGAAAGATAAGGTGGCGTGTTTATACCCGCTTTAACTTCACCGCAGAGTTACGCGGAGGAAGCGCGGAGGATATGAAATTGGAAATAGCATCACTAATCAAACGCGTAGCGCGTGGTAAACATGGCTCAGAGCATTTAAGCCAAGACGAAGCCAAGTTTGTATTCTCTGAATTGTTAAACCCGCAAGCCGACGAATTGCAATTGGGTGCATTTTTGATTGCCCAACGTATGAAAG
>CAMZLX010000009.1 GCA_947311795.1 uncultured Zetaproteobacteria bacterium | reverse complement strand
AGGTGAAGCGGAATACAAGGAACATATCCAAGGCAAAGATTTAAGCCGCGATGAAATGATTGCCTTGATGGTGCAGCACCCAAAAATGATTGAGCGGCCGATTGTTGCCAATGATTTAAAAGCTGCGATAGCACGACCATTGGAACTTATTTTACCGATTATTGCTTGATGAGGTGAGGGGTTTAGCCCCTCGCTTTTTGGCTAAAAGGGTTCTGACCCAGAGTAAGTAGGGTTTCCTAATAATCTATATGTCTTCGGCATCAAAAAAATCATTATCTAGCATTTTTACTTCATAATGATTTTTTATTTGCACACCAACATTAAATTTATGCATTAAATCTACAAGTTTTGAACCATCGATTAAAATGATAGTATGATGCGCATCCCTTGTTTTGGTTTTTGCTTTTTCATCAAAAGATGACGTGGTAACAAATATGCCTTTACGAGTGTCTCCACTCATAGCACCAATAAAATTGCGTATATCAGTTTCTCGCACTTTATTAGTAGTATAGCGCTTTGCTTGGATATATATTTTTTCTAAGCCCAATTGGTCTTCATTTATTATTCCATCTATCCCACCATCGCCAGACTTAGCTGTTTCGATAAAGTCGCCATAGCCCATTTTTTTAAGTAAAATTAAAATAATTTTTTCGAAAGAGTAGGGGTCAACCTCTTTTAGTTTTGA
Organism: uncultured Zetaproteobacteria bacterium; assembly: GCA_947311795.1. Lineage (GTDB taxonomy): Bacteria > Pseudomonadota > Zetaproteobacteria > Mariprofundales > Mariprofundaceae > Ghiorsea. Next base: position 2,126 of record CAMZLX010000009.1, on the reverse strand, counting down.
AAGCAGCTCATCTTTTACTTCTCTTTCAATTTTTTCAAATCCTAGATCAATAAGGTCTTGCGGTGTAGCACTAGCTTCAATATTTGTATTTGGTGATGATTTGTTTTCAGGCTCATACAACCGAATGACGTTAGATTGAATTTCTTGTAATGATACATTTTGTAGCGTTGCTTCTTTTCCTTTTTCGGTAATTTGAACATGCCCTCGTTGGGGGTAATGAACAAGCCCTCCCTTTTTTAGGTAGGTCTTACCCCAGCTAATTCTATCTTCTATTAACCTACGCCCACTTTTTGTTGTTTGTTCAAGAAGTTCTGGAGGCAAGTCAGAGTAAAATTTTTCTTCGACAATTCTAACCAAATCGCGACCTTTTATTACTTTTCCATCATTTAGGACTTCTAAAATCGGCATGAATGTGTCATTAAACTTTGGTAACTCCATCTATGATAGTCTCTTTTGCATTTGCTCATGATTTGCAGAGCGTAAGGGTTTATGCCCTGTTAATTCAATATTCATAGGCATATCATGCAAGACTAAACGCATAAATGCAATCTGTGCCAAGTTTGTAATGACGAAAAAACTGATGTCGATATAGTTCGAGCAAGAAAGATTATTGTTTTTAGGCTAGGCATCGGAGTTTTAACCGTGACATTTCAAGATTTATTGCTGACATTGCAACACTTTTGGGCAAAGCAGGGCTGTGTGGTTCAGCAGCCTTATGATAGCTCTATGGGTGCTGGCACATTCCACCCATCCACCTTTTTGAAGGTGTTGGATGATAAAGATTGGCGCACTGCTTATGTGCAGCCATGCCGCCGCCCAACCGATGGGCGATATGGTGAAAACCCCAACCGCTTACAACATTATTACCAATTTCAGGTGATTCTCAAACCTGCCCCTGATGATATTTTGGATTTGTATTTGGCATCCTTGCGCGAAATCGGCATTGATACCGATGTTCACGATATTCGTTTTGTGGAAGATGATTGGGAATCGCCAACACTTGGCGCATGGGGTTTGGGTTGGGAAGTCTGGCTTAATGGCATGGAAGTAACCCAGTTTACATATTTTCAGCAGGTGGGTGGCGTTGAATTACCGCGCACCCCAGGCGAGATTACTTATGGCTTGGAACGCTTGGCGATGTATATCCAAGGCGTGGAAAATGTGTATGACCTGATTTGGGTGGAGCAGCCTGATGGTAAAAAAGTGACCTATGGCGAAGTGTTTTTACGCAATGAGCAGGAATTTTCAGCGTATAACTTTGAACATGCCAATATCGAATTTTTACAACAGCAGTTCGACCAAGCCGAAGGTGACTGCAAAAAATTAGCGGAAAACAACTTGTTTTTACCTGCGTATGAGGAAGTCATCAAAGCATCACATGCCTTTAACTTGTTGGATGCACGGGGAGCGATTTCGGTGGCTGAGCGGCAACGCTTTATTGGGCGTGTTCGTGGATTATCGCGTACCGTTGCCCAAGGGTATGCGGGGGTGGAATCATGAGTGATTTTAAACCTTTATTGATTGAAATTGGTGTGGAAGAAATCCCCGCAGGTGTTGCGCCTAAAATGGGCAGCGCGCTTCAAGCTGCGTTGGTGAAATTGTTTAACGATGCGAATTTGGAAGTATCGGATATGCGTCTGGGCGTGACCCCTCGCCGTTTACTGATTCATGTCACTGACTGCCCAACCATGCAAGCTGACCGCGAGCAAGTGATTTGGGGACCGCCTGAAAATATCGCGCTCAAAGATGGCGAGCCAACCAAGGCTGCGGAAGGATTTGCCCGTAAATCGGGTTTAAGTGTATCTGACTTTGAATTTACCGATAAAGGCGATGGTAAAGCCAAATATATGAAAGCGGTCATCACCGTGAAAGGGCGCACAACGGCTGATATTATTGCTGAAGCTATGCCTTCGATATTGCGTGGTTTGCCAAGCCCCAAACAAATGGAATGGCAAGATGGTGAGAGCCGAGGCGATAGTTTTATTCGCCCAATTCGTTGGTTTGTGGCGCGATTGGGTGATGATGTGTTGGACTTTTCCTTTGCTGGTATTCAAGCAGGCAAACAATCCTATGCCCATCGCATGTGTAAAGATGCCAAGGGTGACATCAGTGTAACAGATCCATTT
>CAMZLX010000008.1 GCA_947311795.1 uncultured Zetaproteobacteria bacterium | reverse complement strand
TAAGCCCATCTTCTGGCTGCCAAGGTGTTTTGTTCAAGCGGCGTTGCACACCCCAAGGACCCAGGTTGTATGCGGCAAGGGCTAACGTCCAATTATCAAAACGCTTATGAAGTTTTAAAAAGTATGACACTGCCGCACGTGTGCTTTGTTCAATATGTCGTCTGCCATCCAGCCCATGCCTATGTGTTGCACCCAGTTCAATGGCGGTTTTGGGCATAAGCTGCCAAAGCCCAAGCGCACCAGTGGGAGAGAGTGCGTAAGGGTTGTAACCTGATTCAGCCACGGGCACAAAAAGAAGCTCTAGGGGTGCATCCATGTCTTCCAGAAGTTGCAGCATGCGTTGCCGAGAAAGTTGGGCGCGAGCATCAATGTTTTGCCAGTTGGGCAAGGTGGCTCTACGTGCTTCGTATTGAATGATGTCCATGTCTTTGGATGCAAGGTTAGCAATAAAAATAGATAGGGGATCTTCTGTAGGACTAGTTAAAGGTGCCTCATCCAAAGTGAGTGCGCGTTGTTTCTCAAGAAGAAAAGCATTGTTGTTTATGGGTTTATACGTGTTGGTATGCAGCGTTGAGGAAGCGTTCTGTTTTGTACAACTTGCAAGTAAAATGAGTGTAAACAGGGCATAAATAATTTGCTTCTGGGTTACGGAATTTATAAGCTGTTTCATGAGCCCAAGCCTACCTTGATTATTTATTAGTAAAAGCATGGAAAAACTACTTGATATTCTTTACTTAGCTACTATATTATCCAACTTATGAATCCAATCAGGGGGGGTCATGCTTCTTAAGCAGCAAAGGCAATTGATGGATGCAGGTCTTGTGACACAAGAGCAGATATCTGAAGCCATGCAAAGTGAGGGGGCAAAGCGTGGTGGCCTATTGTTGGGTCTGCTTTCTGTTGAAGGTGTGGATGGTGAGAAGGTTCTGCAAGCCTTGGCTAAAATTTATAAAGTTCCTTACTTGAACTTAAACCATGTTGAAGTTGACCAAAGGCTTGTTGATAAATGCCCCGAAGAACTTTGTATTGAGTTTCACTTTATTCCTATAGCTATGAGCGGTGGAGAAATGGTTATTGCAACGGCTGACCCTATGGACTATGCAGCCATGGACACGCTGCAATTCAAGCTTGGACAGCGTGTGCGGTCGGTGTTTGCCAACCCTGAGCTTATTCAAAAGAAAATTAGAGAGTTATATAGCGATGGTGATGCGGCGTTTGATGATGCCATGTCGAGTCTTGGCGATTCAGGTGACTTTGAAGCGGGCGTTGAGGATGAAAATGAAAATGAATCGGCGGATATTGATTCGTTAAAAAAAGGAGCAGAAGGCTCGCCTATTATCAAGCTGGTAAATGGTATCATTATCAAGGCCATGCAGTTGGGGAGTTCAGATATTCATATTGAGGGTGGGGAGCGTAACAGCATTGTGCGATTGAGGATTGATGGGCGGTTGCGCGCAGTGATGCAATTCCCATCCAAGGCACATCCTATGCTTGTATCACGTATTAAAATCATGTCTAAATTGGATATATCCAATACAAGAACACCACAAGACGGGCGAACTAAAGTAAAGTTTGGTGGCAAAGGGTTTGATATGCGTGTGTCGACCTTGCCTGCCATGTATGGCGAAAAAATTGTAATGCGTATTTTGGATAAATCAGGATTATCGCTTTCGCTTGATGTGCTTGCGTTCGAAAAGCTTGCCGATGAAAGGATTCGCGAATGTATTGCGCGACCCACAGGTGCGGTGTTGGTCACAGGGCCCACGGGGTCGGGTAAAACAACCACTTTATATTCTTTTTTGCATCATATTAACGACGAAGAAACCAATATTGTAACGGTTGAAGACCCTGTAGAGTTTCAAATTAAAGGGTTGAATCAAGTGCAGGTAAACGCTCGCGCAGGAATGACCTTTGCTGCAGCACTTCGCTCTATTTTGCGCCAAGACCCTGATGTGGTGATGGTGGGTGAGATTCGCGATGAAGAAACGGCACATATCGCACTGCATGCGGCGCAAACAGGACATTTGGTGATGTCCACACTTCACACCAATGATGCACCATCTACAGTCAGTCGCTTGGTGGAAATGGGAACAGATGCAGTCGCATTATCATCGTGTTTGAATATGATCGTGGCGCAACGGCTGGCAAGGCGCTTGTGTGTTAAGTGTAAGAAAAAGGTGAAGCCTTCCGCAGAGTTGATTACCCAGTTTGAAATACCTGATGATATAGAGGTGTATGAACCAGTTGGCTGTGATGCTTGCATGAATATAGGCTATAAAGGTCGTTGTGGTGTGCATGAAACACTTTATGTTAATGATAGGGTGCGTCAATCCATTGCCAACGAGGTTTCAGATCAAGAGCTTATGCAGGTTTGCCGTGAGGAAGGTATGTATGCCTTGTTTGAAGACGGTATGAATAAAGTGTTGGCAGGTATTACGAGTATTAAAGAAGTGCAACGGCTTGCTACAGCACCCGAAGATTTCACGTTTCGTGATAGAATTGCTGAAGATGGAACATTGATGTCGCTGGGGCAAGCCGCCGCCGCTAGAGACGAAGGACAAGTTAAGAAGACTGAAGATAAAACGCACAATACCATCATGATGATTGATGACTCTAAAAGTATTCGTAGTTTGGTGCGTTTTATTTTACAGGCAGAAGGTCATGATGTGATTGAGGCGGATGATGGGCGCAAAGGTTTAAGTCTTTTGCAACAAGCTAAAGATAAGTTAAGCCTTATAATTGTTGATTATGAAATGCCGAATGTTGATGGCCCAACATTTATTAAAGAAATGCGAAGGCAAAGTAAATATGATGACATTCCGATTATTATGTTAACTTCGCGCAAGGATGAAGAGGATGAGGTTTTGGGCTTAGACTCGGGCGCAGATGATTACATTGTCAAACCCGTTGAGCCCATGAAGCTGCAAGCTAGGGTGAGAAAGATGTTAAGCATGTATAATCGTATTCGCGCTGCGGCGAAAGGGTAAGAGAGGCTGATGTGGCTGGTTTAGATATTCAAGCAATTCAAGATGCAAAAGATGCAATCAATGAAGAAAAAACACCGCATTCCGACTTTATGCGCGTTGCAATGAATGGTACTATTTTTTTGATTGCTGTTGACGCTGTAGCGAGTGTGGTTCGCCCTGCTGTTGTGACGCCTGTGCCTATGGCACCCGACCACTTGATTGGCGTGACCAATATTCGTGGGCAAATATGTTGTATTATTGATGCGGGGAAAGTAATGAAACTATCAGAACCTGTTCAAGAAAAAAATACACAGACTCGCTTTCTTTTGCTTAGACATGAGAGAGTTCATTTGGTTCTTTGGGTGGATTCGATTGCTGATTTATACAGTATTCCAACATCTGATATACCTGCTGATGATGGAGGGAAATATAGGCAAGGTTTGTTACATATTGGTGATGAAGAGTTGCCTATTTTGCGCATTTCTGCGTTGTTGGATTGAGTTTTGTTGAAATCACTTTAAATATGGTATGGGAAGATGGAGTAATAGAATGAGTGAAGTAAAGATGGTTAAAGATACAGTTAATGATTTGTCAGATAAGAGTGCCGCACCAGTAGGGAATGATAAGAATGGCAACGGCACATTTAGTCTGAAAGCTTTTTCACGAAGAAAAATGATAGTTACACTTTTATTATTTGTAGTGTTGTTAGCCGTAATCGGTTACACATCATTTCAAGCAACAAAAAGTGTAGATGAACTTTCTAGCTTGCATGGTCAGCAAACAAAACTTGAACAATTTAAGGGTATTTTTCCTAAGTTTTTGCTGCCGCTCAATGATTATTTGCTAGTAAAGAATAAATCTGACATTGAAAAGATAAGAGAAGCCGTAAAAGAGTTTAATATATTGTATAAAGAAGTGTTAAGTTTCACAACTTTAGGTGTAAATGATAATGAAGCACTCAAAGAAGTGCGTAAAATCATGGATGAAGTACGTACTTTGGCTGAGGATATTACCTCGGGTAAAATACCTTTTAATCAAGCAGGTAGTCTAACGATTGTGGCTGAAAGTTTAGTGTTTGTTGGGCAAGGTAAAATCAATACGGTTGCTGAGCATCTGGCTGAAGTGCTTGAAGTTGAGACAGAGGCGAAAAAGGAGCAAATGAACGAGTTAATGCTGCTTAATGCCCTTTTTATTATAGGCGTATTTTATCTGATTTTTAATCTTGATAGAGTATTTTTGAAAAAGGTGATTAATTATATTTCAAGCGCTTCTAGTAACATTTCAGGTGCATCTGAAAATATTTTGTCCTTCGTGGATAGGCAGGCTACTGCCTCAGCAACACAGGCGAAGACAGTAGTTTTTGTTACAGAAGAGCTTGGTGATATGTCAGGTGCAGCAAAAAAAATCGCAGCCACGGCAAACAGTGTGGAACGCATTGCTGAGGCAACTTCGGTTGCGGCAGTTGAAGGTGGTGCATCGGTGCAAGAAGCGATTGGTCATATGAGCTTGATTCGGACAGATGTAATGCAAATTGCCGAAAAAGTGTCGGACTCAGGTCGTAAAGCGGAACAAATTCTTGAATCTGTCGACTCTATTCAGGAAATAGCAGAAGAAACACATTTACTAGCGTTGAATGCATCTATTGAATCAGCAGCGGCAGGTGAATTTGGTAAGCGGTTTGCAGTAGTTGCAAGTGAAGTGAGGCGTTTGTCTGAACGGGCAAGAGAGTTTACAGAAGAAATTCAAATTGTGGTTAATGAAGTGCATGACTCCACCAAAGAGTCTATTGCAGTGACGCAAAAAGGGTTGGAGAGTGTGGCTAAAGGCGTGCAAATTGCTCGGAAGGCAGGTGAAGCACTGCGTAAAATGGAAAATATGTCGGAGCGAACCAGTAAAGCGGTGCGAACCATTGCTTTGGCAACGCAGCGTCAAAGTGATAGCTCAGAGGAATTTGAGGGAACTATGCGTACTATTGCCGACTTGATACAAGATTCAGCTTCGCAAATGCAAGTTTCTAAAGAGGCTGCCGTTGAATTAAATATGGTTGCTGAGCAACTTAGAAAGTTTGTATAAGATTAAAGTATAATTTATGTCAGGTTTTGATTTATCCAACTTTATAGCATCATTTTTTGATGAGGCACGTGAGCGTTTGAGCTCTATTAACCAAGCTTTGGTAGCGTTTGAAGCAGGTACACTCAATGAGGAAGGTTTAGTCGCGCTTCGTCGTGATGCGCACACCATTAAAGGTTCTGCACTTATGCTTGGTGTGAATGATGTAGGTGCGGTGGCGCATGTTTTTGAGGATCTGGTTGAGCTGCTAATAAAGTCACCTGAACTGCGTACGGATAAAGCTACACAGTTTATGTATGATATCCACGACTTACTTGATAAACGCTTGGAGGACCCTGACAGCAAAGACTTACTGGATGAAGAAGGTGCCAGACAAAATTATGATGCTTTACTTTCTAGTTTAAAATCAGAAAATAATAAAATTGCTGATGAATCTGGGACTGAACAAACAGGCTTTGTAGAATTATTAACCGCTGAGGTTGATGCGCTTGATTTAACCTCTGAGGTGCCAGTTATGATTGGTGCAGAAGAAGTCAGGGAGAGAAAGGAAAAACAAAAACATGAAGCAGATACAACGTTAGCAAGTAAGCCGGATAAACATTTAAGTCAAGATGAGTTGGATTTTCTTGTCTCACAACCAAAAGATAAGCCTGAAAAACCTACAGCTTTTAGACCATATATTGAAGCAAATAAAGGAAAAGGTTCTGGGCAGCGTAAAAGTTCTGGGCGTTTCTTGCGTGTTGATGCAGAACGTATGCAAGAATTGTCGAATCAAGTCGTTGAAATCAGTACAGAGCAGAGCCGAAATAAAAAGGTGGAAGGGGACTTACAGTCAGCAAGGATAGATTTGCGGACCTTGCGCCGCGAGTGGCGTAAAGTACGTTATTTACTTGAATCACAAGGTGAAGATAGAGCGTCCTCCATGATTGATTACATGCTTGAAATACAAATGAAACATTTACGAAGAATGTCTGAAGAAGCGCGCTACCAAGCTGAAAGAAACAGCCTTATTTTCAAAGAGCTGCGCGACCAAGTGTTGGGGCTTATGGTTCGCCCACTGGATACGATTTTTTCAACATTCCCAAGAGCCGTACGAGATGTAGCATCTAAAGTTGGTAAGCAAGTTAACCTTGTGGTTGATGGTAGTTCAGTTGAAATGGATCAAAATGTCACAGAGGCGCTGGTCGAGCCATTGGTTCATCTACTCAACAATGCTGTTGCCCACGGTATTGAAAGTGCAGAAGAACGGGTGAAATCGGGCAAGCCTGAACAAGGACAAGTATCGATTGTTGCCAAGCAAAGCGGTAGTGAAGTCGTTATTGAAGTGACTGATGATGGTCAAGGCATTGACACCGAAACGATTAAACGTGTTGCTGTTGAGCGTGGCGTAACTACGCAGGACGAGATTGGTTTGATGAGTTCGGCTGAAATTATGGAGCTTATCTTCCGCCCTGGTTTCTCAACACTGCAAGAGGTAGATACGCTTGCAGGACGCGGTATAGGTATGAATGTGGTGCAAGATGCTGTGCGTCGTTTAACAGGTACGATTCGGATACAAACTGAAATCGGTAAAGGTACACGCTTTATTATTTCAGTACCTATCAGTGTAGCGGTTCAAGATGCGTTGATGTTTAAGATTGGTGGCCAAACTTACGGCATGCTTACCCATATGATTGACCAAGCTGTTTCCGTAAGTGAGCACACAATTAGAGAAGCTACAGGTGGAAAGCAATTTTTAATTTATGGTAATGAGCAAGTTCCTATTGTGGACCTGCGACGTATGATGTTAGCAAAAGATGGGCAGCTATCAGAAGAACCATTTGTGATTGTCGCGGAACATATTGAAGGGTTTGTCGGCATTATGGTGGATGAGCTTCTTGGTGAAGGCGAAATCATGGTGCGTGACCTTGATCCCTATATTAAACGATATTTGCCACAGGGATTGATGGGTAATACCATTATTGAAGATGGTAGTGTGGTGATGTTGCTAGAGCCTTATGGTATTAAAGAAATGGGTAGAACTGCTCCTGACCAAGACCTAGAAGTTGGTTTGGCTGAAGAAGATAAACTCCGCTTTAATGTTTTGCTTGTGGATGACTCATTGATTGCAAGGGAAGTGGAAAAGAATATCTTTGAAAACCTAGGTTTTGTTGTGGATACAGCGATTGATGGCATGGATGGTTTAGAAAAACTTCAATCTGGGCATTATGACATGCTGGTTACCGACTTAGAAATGCCGCGTTTGGATGGTTTTGGTTTTGTGCGTCAAATTCGTAACCAAGCAGCTTATAAAGAGCTACCTATCATTGTGATTTCCACGCGTGAAAGCGCTGAAGATAGAATGCGTGCCTTGGAAGTGGGTGCTGACTCATACATGGTGAAACAACATCTTGAAGCAGCAAGTATTATTTCTACGGTCAAAGCTTTGGTTGGCCCTGACATGGTGAAAGAACGCGGGGTTGAACAAAAGTTAGACATTTCTGAGTAATGTCGATGCTTAAAAAAATCCCTGATTATCACATGCACACACCACGTTGCAACCATGCAACGGGCACGATTATTGAATATGCACAAGCAGCTGTGGATGCAGGTTTAACGGAGATTGGTATGTCTGACCATTCACCCATGCCCAATGGCTTTGATAAAGCATGGCGTATGGATGAATCTGAATTGGATTCCTTTCTTGAAGAATTAGAAACCGCACAAACCCAGTTTCAAGGGCAATTAGAGATTAAAGCCGCCTTAGAGGTGGATTATTATGTGGGTGCTGAAGATTACATCCAGTATCTAGCCAAGTATTACGACTGGGATTATTTAATGGGTTCAGTTCATTTTATTGGTGACTGGGGCTTTGATAACCCTGACGAAGCTTCGCGCTTTGAAACTTGTGATATTGAGAAAGCTTATTGTGATTATTTTAAACTTGTTGAGTTATCTGCTGCATCTGGGTTATTTGATATTATCGGGCACCCTGATTTGATTAAGAAATTTGGCTATCGCCCACCCCAAGGTTCAAAGGCTGTGTTTGAAGCCGAAAATACCATGCTTCAAGCTGTTAAAAAAGTAGATGTGGCACTGGAAATAAGTTCGGCGGGTTTGCGTAAACCTGTAGGCGAAATTTATCCGCATGAGAGCATTGTTGAACGGGCAGTAAAGCTAAATATTCCTTTTGCTTATGGCTCCGATGCGCATAGCCCGAATGAAGTCGGTCATGCGATGGCTGAATGTCTAAATTTATTGCATAAGTATGGTGCTACTCAAATCTCCACATTTGAAAAACGGCAGAGACATATGTTGTCGTTTTTAAGCTGAAACATGGCTGAACAAAAGCAATGGGTTCTGCTCACGGGTGCATCGGGTGGATTTGGTATTGAGTTTGCCATTCAGCTTGAACAATTGGGTTATAATCTCATTTTACACGGAAGAGATAAGGCGCGTATGCAGCTTACCTATGCAGCACTGCAATCGCCAGATAATCATATGTGCATGCAAGCTGATTTATCATCACGCAAAGAAGTGGAAGCATTTATCGATAAGCTTACTGCATTGAATATGATTGGTTTGGTGAACAATGCAGGTTTTGGGGTGTGGGGTGTTTTTGCTGCTAAAGAAAGTGTGGCGCAAGCCGATGTGATTCGTGTTGATTTGCTCGCTCCTGTGATGTTGGCGCACGCTTTGTTACCCTGCTTGATTCGCAATCATGGGTTTATGATTAATGTGTCATCACTGGCTGCTGAAACACCACTACCTTATTTGGCAACGTATGCCGCAGTGAAGGCGGGTTTAACTTTTTGGAGCGAAGCACTTCGCGCAGAACATCAAGGTGAGGTTAGGGTGGTTACACTCGCGCCAGGACCATCACCCACAGGTTTTAGGGATGTGTCGGGTGCGCCCAAAGGTAAAGGTAATATGGTGAGTACACCTGCGAGCAAGATAATTTCAGCATCTCTGCAAACGCTTGCAGTGGGCGGCGGCTATTGTGTGCCCGGTTGGCGGCATAAACTTTTGTGGTGCATTCAAAAAATAACACCACGCTTTATCTCGCTTGCGCTGATGGCAAATTATCTTAAAAAATAAACAGTTGCTTCAAGCTATTCCTTTTGAATGGCAGCTTAGGCTGTCCAAACGCGCCAAACGTCCTCGCATTATAATTTCAAGTGTGGGTAAGGTTGAGCTTGTGTGGCCGCATCGCTTGTCGCAACGACATGTACCACATATGTTACATGAGCATACGGCTTGGGTTTTAAAACACTTGCGAGCTGTGCCTGAGCGACAGCAGCAAAATATCAAACCGCCGCAAGTTATTGAACTGCTTGCTATCAAACAAAGATATGATGTTCATTATATTGATGTGAAGGAACGTTTTCAGCTTACTGAACATGATGATACCCTCACACTGTCTGGCGATTTACATGATAAGGAAGCATTGCGTCAAACCTTGATGAAGCGGGTGAAAAATAAAGGGCATGAACATTTAAAACCTTGGTTGGCAGATGTGGCGCAAGAGATGGGTGTGTCGTATAAATCTGTTGCAATACGTTTACAGAAGGGGCGGTGGGGCAGTTGCTCTGCAAAGAAAAACATTAGCTTGAATGCAGGTCTGTTATTCTTACCTGATTTTTTAGTTCACCATGTTTTGATTCATGAACTAACCCACCTGAAACACTTGAACCACTCTACATCTTTTTGGCATGCTGTGTCCTTGTTTGACGAAGACTATAAGGCTAACCGACTGTTATTAAAAGAATATAGTAAGCATGTTCCTCTTTGGTTAACAACAAAGTTTACAATATACCCATAACCTCTCTATTTTTTTATTGACAAATGAACAGCGTTCATATTTATTTCGGACTTCAGTGAACGATGTTCATAAAGGAGATAAACATGAAAAGATACATAAAATATATATTCATCTTGGTACTATTGATGCCTCAATATGTGACAGCGAGTGATGAGGGTGGGTATTTTGGTCTAGGTATTGGGCAGGCAAAAGCAGATGTATATAAAAGTAAGATTGTGACTGACTACCCAACTGTGTCGAATAAAGCTTCAATTGATAATACAAATTATGGTTTAAGAGTGTTTGCTGGATATTGGTTTGACCCGTATCTGGGTATGGAATTAAGCATGCATGATGTGCCAGAATTCAAGGCAACTGAAAGTGGTGTGAGAACCGATTTGTTTGCGATGTTTAATGTGGGTATATTTGCGCTTGCAAGAAAAGAATTTGGCAAACATGAGTTGTTTGCAAAAGTAGGTATAAACTCATGGGAAGTTTGCCAATCAAGTGGTTGTGATACCAAGTTGGATTCAGGTCAGGGTCTTGCTTACGGTGCTGGCATAAACTTAAACCTTTATGATTCAAAGGCGAGGATGATGCGTATTGAATGGGAACATAGTGCGATAGACTCTGTGTATTTAAAGAAACTTGATGTTATTAGTATAAATATAGTGTTTAATTTCGGTACAGTAGAGCGTGATGAGTAGAAGGGATATTTCAATGAAAAAAGAAGATGATTTTCGTAATTACAATTTGGCTGATACGGTGATTGGGCATATTGATAAGACATTAAACAATATCTTTGTCGCCCAAGCCACGCAGCGCGATTATCCCGCTGCAGAAGTAGGTGATGATGTGCTCAGTGCTGAGCAAAAGAAAAAAGCAGCGGGTTTGATGCGTGTGAACCATGCAGGCGAAATGGCTGCCCAAGCTTTGTATCATGGACAATCGTTGATTGCGCGAGATAAAACGCTTAAAGACAAACTCAAACATGCATCTGAAGAAGAAGCCGACCATTTGAACTGGTGCAGAAGACGGTTAGAAGAATTGGGCGAGAAACCATCCAAGTTAGATCCCTTGTGGTATATGGGTTCATTTGCCATTGGTTTGGCGGCAGGTGCAGTGGGTGACAGATGGAATTTAGGTTTTTTGGCTGAAACTGAATATCAAGTGGTGTCTCATTTAGAAGGGCATTTGCAAAACTTACCTGAAGAAGATGTGCGAAGCAGAGCAATTATTGAGCAAATGAAAACGGATGAGCTGGGTCATGCGCATTTGGCAGAAGATTTGGGAGCAGCCAAACTTCCTGAAGTGGTCAAAAAAGGTATGCAACTCACATCGAAAGTGATGACGGGTGTATCTGAAAAAATTTAATGGCTCAAGATACTAATTTTGATGATTTAGCCGCACATTTCCAACATAAGATTTATGGCAGCCGCAAAGGTAAAATAAGGCTTGCCGTGCTCAACCGCGATTTGGAACAAACGGTACCAGGCTGGACAAAGGGCGGGTTGTCTGTACTTGATTTGGGTGCAGGGCTTGGGCAGATGGGCATTAAAGCGGCATCGTTTGGGCATGATGTGTGTATCAATGATATATCGGAGAATATGCTGGTAGTTGCCAAGGAAAATGCCAAAGAACAAGGCGTAGAAGCCCAGGTTACATGGCATCACGGTGCATTTCAAAGCTTGGAAGATAAGGCTTATGATATTGTATTGTGTTATGCGGTGTTGGAATGGTTGGAAGAACCTGAGGTGTTGTTGCAAGCTTTAGCCAAGTTCACGCATCAAGATAGTGTAGTTTCGCTGATGTTTTATAATATAGATGCGCTTGTTTTGCACAACCTGATTCGTGGCAACTTCAATAAAATCAAAAATAACGAATTTAAGGGCATGAAAGGTGGCTTAACCCCACAAAACCCGATTCAGCCTGCTTGGGTTGAAGCCAAGCTTAATGATTTGGGTTTTGAAGTGAGCTACAAAAGTGGTATTCGCGTATTCAGTGATTATGTGGGTATCAAGCGTGGTGGTAATGCTAGCGATGATGAGGTTTTAGCGATGGAGCTTCAATATTCCAACCAGCAGCCTTATCAACAGATGGGGCGGTATATTCATTTTATTTGTCGGAAGATGAAGAATGAAATGAGTTAGGCTATGATGACCATTCCATTTGTAATTTGCGATGATACATGTAGTGGTCTAGTAAAAGTATAGACATCGAAAAGGGTTATGCTGCTTGTGACAGTGTTTGCTGAACACTTTCATGTTCATTGGGACTAAGGTAGCCTAAATTGCGTGAGGCTTCAGCTATCGAATAGCCTTGCACAAGTATCAAATCAACAGCTTTTAGCTTAAATTCCTGTGTATATGTGGTTCGTTTCTTCTGACTCATGGGTAAACTCCTAAGTTTGGATTATTACCCTTTTCTAATCTTATACAATTACTGAACCACTACATTCATCCGTGGCTAATGAAAGTGATGAAAAGTGAATAGATGCAATCTTCGTATATTTTTATAAGCTACGGCTTATGTTAAACTCATGGGTATCCAAAAGCGCGGAACAGGCTGCAAATTTGCAGCTTTATGTGTCGGCAAACATCAATGAGCAAGCCTATGCTTTGATTGCGGAAGCATTAAACAATGCAAAGCTTGAAGTCATCTCTGCCGATGAAGTGGATGGCGGTTGGATGTTTGGCATTTATGGGCAAGGTGTATCTGCCAAGTTTTTAAGCAAACAATTCCGCAAACTATCCGAGCAAACTGGTGTGGATATTGCTTTTGTGGATGCCAGCCCTGTACCCAGTTTGGATGCTGCGGGTATTTTATTCATGGATATGGACAGCACATTGATTCAGTGTGAATGCATTGATGAAATTGCGGATTTCTTAGGTATTAAAAAAGATATTGCAGCCATTACCCAACAAGCCATGGAAGGTAAACTGGATTTTTCTGAATCTTTGATTGCGCGCGTGAAGTTGTTGGCAGGCTTGGATGAAGCCGTGTTAAAGCAAGTGTATGACGAGCGTATTCGTTTGACCGATGGCGCAGAAAAGCTGATTAAAACCGTGCATCAAGCAGGTTGGAAAGTGGGTTTGGTATCAGGTGGGTTCACATATTTTACAAGTTTGTTGCGAGAGCGGTTAAATCTTGATTTTGTCGCAGCCAATACTTTAGAAATCGTGGATGGTAAACTCACAGGGCGTGTGCTTGGTGACATTGTGGATGCTCAAGTCAAAAAAGAATTGTTGATACAAAAAAGCAAAGATTGGAATATTGATTTGGCTGCTTCTGTTGCTTTGGGCGATGGAGCAAATGATTTGCCTATGCTTAAAACTGCAGGGCTAGGTATTGCCTTTCATGCTAAACCCAAAGTGCGTGAGCTTGCGCCTTATGCTTTAAGTCAAGGTGGTTTGGATAGGGCGTTGTTTTTGTTATCACGTTTAGAGGTTGAAGCATAAATGGCGATTAAACGTATATTGGTGTATCCCGAAGATTGTTTGAAGCAGGTGGCGAAACCTGTGAAAGTATTCGATGATGGATTGAAAGGTTTGGTGCAAGATTTGTTGGACAGCATGTATGACGCGCCAGGCGTGGGGCTTGCAGCACCACAAATTGGGGTATCGCTTCGTGTTGCCGTCACCGATGTGGATTGGCGCAGTGAAGATGGGGAGAAGAATCATCAAGTGTGGATTAACCCTAAATTTCTTTGGAAAAGTGATGAAACTGAAATCGCCGAGGAAGGATGTTTATCCTTGCCTGAAATCTATGGTGATGTGGAGCGCCCCAATGCGGTGCGCCTGCGCTGGTATGATTTGGAAGGCAAGAAACACGAGCAAGACTTTGAAGGCTTTCAAGCGGTAGCATTGCAGCATGAGTTTGACCATTTGGATGGCAAAGTGTTTATTGATTATTTTTCACCACTCAAACGCCGTATGATTACCAAGAAATTAAAGAAGAAATATCTCTCATGATTAAGGTTGTATTTGCAGGAACACCTGCATTTTCTGTGGGCTGTTTGAATGCTTTATTGGCTGCTGCTGATGTTGAAGTGGTGGGGGTGGTCTCGCAACCTGACCGTAAATCAGGGCGTGGCATGAAGTTAACCCCTTCACCTGTGAAAAAAGCTGCGCTAGCTGCTGGTATTGATGTCATCACGCCTGAAAAACTGCGTGACAATGAAGAAGCGTTATCATGGCTCAAAGACAAAGACTGTGATGTGTTGGTGGTGGTGGCATTTGGTATGATTTTGCCCGTGTCGTGGCTTGAAGCACCCAAGGTTGCACCCATCAATGTACATGCTTCCCTTTTGCCACGCTGGCGTGGTGCTGCACCCATTGAACGCGCTCTGTTGGCAGGTGATAGCGAGACTGGTGTTTGTATTATGCAGATGGAAGAAGGCTTGGATACGGGCGGCATTTACCTTGAAAAACGTATCCCGATTACCGAGGCAAGCACAGGGCAATCCTCGTGGGCTGATTTGGAAGCTTTGGGTGCAGAAGCCTTGCTGGAAAGCCTACCCAAAATTGTATCGGGAGACCTGCAACCCAAGCCGCAAGACGAATCGGGCGTGACCTATGCCAAGAAAATTTTCAATGAAGAACGAATTATTGATTGGACTATGGATGCGGATGTTATCGAAAGGCTGGTACGTTGCTTTACGCCCAAACCGGGTGTGCGCACGATACACCAAAGTAAAATGCTTAAAATCATTGCAGGTGAAGTGTTGGATAGCTCTTGTGCGAAATCCGCAGGTACAGTGCTTGATGTGAAACAAGGTTTGGATGTATGTTGCGGCAATGGACACGTTTATCGGATTACTCAGATTCAACCTGAAGGCAAAAAAGCCATGAATGCGGCTGATTTTTTGCGTGGTGCATCCATAAAAATCGGGGATGTGCTGGGTTGAAAAAAACAGGCGTGGTGATTGCTGTGGAGAAGGATAACGTGGTGATTCGTGCACAACGTGAATCATCTTGTGGTTCATGCGCAGGTAAATCGGCTTGCGGCACGCTTGGTTCGTGGGATATTAAAAAGAAAGATAAAAATGATTATGATATTCGCCTGCCCAACACACTACATGCCAAACAAGGTGACATGGTGACGGTGGAAGTGCCTGACCAGCTAATTTTAACGGCAAGTATGACCTTTTATGGTTATCCTGTGTTGGCATTTTTGATTGCAGGCGCAATCAGCTTTCAATTTGCGGAAAAGCTTGGTTTGTCGGGTGACTTGTTTTCAGCCGTGGGTGGATTATTGGCAGCGGGTGCAACATGGATGTGGTTGATGAAACGCCCAAATATGATGCAAATGCCTGAAATGGTTGAAATCGAAAGGTTTGAAGCTTAAAGAAAAGAAAGTTTATGTTCATAAAGTATTCATGTTTTATCTGCAACGTATGCATTTGCTTGAAATACTGAGTGTGAAAGGAGATATATTTTGAAGACATTGATGAAACACAGTTGGATTGCAGCGTTTATTTTATTATCACCGGTGTTGGCACAGGCTATACCCGATAGTTTTGCCGATTTGGCAGAGGAACAACAGGCATCCGTGGTGAATATCAGCACCACACAATATGCAAAAGCAAACCAATTTCATTCACCCTTTGGCAATTTTCCCGGCGGCTCACCTTTTGATGATTTTTTCCGTGGATTTATGGAAAACATGCCGCAACAAGAACGCCACGCCTTAGGTACAGGGTTTATCCTTTCTAAGAAGGGTTTTATCGTGACCAACAATCATGTGGTGAAAGATGCCGATGAAATCGTGGTGACCTTAAGCGATGGTAAAGAGTTTGCTGCAGAATTGATTGGCACTGACCCGAAGTTGGACTTGGCTTTACTTAAAATTGATGCCAAGCGTCTGAAAGCAGTAGAATTGGGCGATTCGGATAAAATGCGTGTTGGCGATTGGGTGGTTGCCATTGGTAATCCCTTTGGACTTAATCTGACTGTGACTGCGGGCATTATTTCCGCCAAAGGTCGGGTGATTGGCTCTGGCCCGTATGATGATTTTATTCAGACCGATGCTGCGATTAATCCGGGCAATTCTGGTGGTCCATTGTTTAACGTGAAAGGCGAAGTGGTAGGTATCAACACTGCTATTTATTCGCAAAGTGGTGGTAGCAATGGCATTGGTTTTGCGATTCCGATTAACTTGGCAAAATCAGTGTTTAAAGAGCTTAGAGAAAGCGGGCATGTGAGACGCGCAAGACTGGGTGTACGCATCCAAGATGTGGATAAAGCAACCATGAAGGCTTTGGGTTTGCCAAACCGTCAAGGTGCGTTGGTGCCTCAAGTTGAAGCGGGTTCTGCAGCAGACAAGGCTGGTATTATTGCAGGTGATGTTATCGTAGCAGTGGATGGTACACCCATTCGCAAATCACATGACCTTCCCATCAAAATTGCCCGCCATCAACCGGGCGACAAGGTGAAACTTGAAGTCATTCGTGATGGTAAACGCAAAATCATCCCAGTGATTGTTGAAGAAATGCCAGATGAAGCGCATGCAAAAATGCCAAACAAGAAAAAAGCGATGGCAAAACATGGTATTGTGGTTGAGCCTTTAACGGAAAAAGCGGCTGATCGTTTGCGTACACGCACGACGACGGGTGTGTTGGTGAAACAAGTGCGTGCCAATTCTCCTGCGGCTAAAGCGGGCATCAAACGTGGTGATGTGATTATGCGTATTGATGGGCATGAAGTGAAAAACATGCGTAATTTTGAAGCTTATGCGAATAAACTTAGCCAAGACCATGCGCTGCGTATTCTTTTGGATAGGCATGGTGACCAAGTGTTTGTGATTGTTGTCGCGAAGAAAACAAAGTAGGTTTGCATTCAAGGCAGCGGTGTCATACTGCTGCCTTTTGATTTAGGGGAAAAAGATGGATAAAAAGTTAATTGCTGCGATTGGTTTGATTGTATTGATAGCCGTTGGCATTTCGAGCTTTCTCCCTGATGGTGTAAAACCAATGGCGGTGGGTGAGCAGGTTAGACCTGTTAGCTTACCTAACCTTAACAATGAAATTCAGGGTTTACCCGCAGGTAAAGTGATGTTGGTCAATTTCTGGGCAACGTGGTGCCCACCTTGTCGCAAAGAAGTGCCTTCTATGGTTGAAGTGTATGAGCAGCTAAAGGGTAAAGGGTTAGAAATTGTTGCTATTTCAACGGATAGAAGCCGCAGCGATGTGGATAAGTTTGTTAAAGAACAAAACATGAGCTTTACAGTTTTGCATGATGCGGATTCACAAGTTGCACAATCGTATGGTGTGTTTCGTTATCCTGAAACCTTTATTGTGGATAAAAAAGGTGTGGTTCAACAACACTTGAACGGTGCTGTGGAATGGACTGACTCTCAATTTGTCGCCTACTTAGAGAAGTTGTTGGCAGAATAAACTTGGATAAAATCCAGAAGCGTATTCACCAATTACGGGGGCAACTTAAAGGGCATAACTATCAGTATTATGTGCTGGATGACCCAAACATATCCGATGCGGAATATGATAAGCTGCTGCGAGAATTGGCAGATTTAGAAGCCAAGCTTGGCGAGCCTGTGCCTGATGATTCACCCACGCAAACCGTAGGTTTTAAAGCGGATACCGCGTTTCAAAGCCGCAAACATGCAGTGCCTATGTTATCGCTTGCCAATGCTTTTTCTGATGAAGAAATCCAAGACTTTATTCGCCGCCACCGCGACATCTTGGCTGATGATGTGGTGATTCACTATATCGCTGAGCCCAAAGTGGATGGTTTAGCGATTAATATTTATTATGAATTTGGGCAAATGGTGTATGCCGCAACCCGTGGCGATGGCATTGCTGGCGAAGATGTGACCGATAATATTCGTTCCGTTGCAGGGATTCCGTGGTCGCTTGATGGCGATGTGCCTGAGAGGTTTGAGGTGCGCGGTGAAGTGTATATGTCCAAAGCTGCCTTTGCTTCACTTAATCAGAAGCAACAAGAGGCGGGTGATAAGATGTTTGCCAATCCTCGCAATGCAGCAGCAGGGTCACTTCGTCAGTTGGATGCTTCGATTACAGCAAACCGTAAACTTTCCTTTTTTGCTTATGCCACAGGTCTTGGCGGTGATGAATTTGCCAGCAGACAAAGCGAATTGTTGGAAAAACTTCATCAGCTTGGTTTTGCCATTCAAGAAACCGCACTGTTGGATAATGAACAAGCGATGTTTAAGCACTACCAAACATGGGTGAAAAAACGCCCAAGCCTTGATTATGAAATTGATGGTATGGTGTTTAAGGTGGATGAGTTTAAACAACAGCAGTTGTTGGGTTCGGTAGCACGTGCGCCGCGTTGGGCGATTGCTTATAAATTTCCTGCTGAAGAAGTGGAAACAACAGTTGAAGCGATTACTTGGCAAGTGGGGCGCACAGGTGTGATTACGCCTGTTGCTAATATGAAACCTGCTTTGGTGGCAGGTGTGATGGTGTCCCGAGCAACCTTGCATAATATTCAAGAACTTGCGCGTAAAGATGTGCGCGAAGGTGATAAAGTTGTTATTCGCAGAGCAGGGGATGTGATTCCTGAAGTTATGAGAAGTTTATCTATAGGTGAAGATAATCGCGCAGCCCCAACACCAGTGCCAAGCACATGCCCTGTGTGTGATGCGGCGGTAGAGCAAGAAGAAGGCGAAGCTGCCATTCGTTGTACGGGTGGTTTGTCTTGTCCTGCGCAACTGAAAGAGCGTATCAAACATTTTGTTTCTCGTGATGGTTTTGATATTGAAGGGTTTGGTAGCAAGTTGGCAGAAGCCTTGGTGGATAAAGGTTTTATCCAAACCATTGCAGATGTGTTTCAACTTGATTTTGATGAGCTTGCCACATGGGAAGGTATGGGCGATAAAAAAATCACCAACCTCAAGCAAGC
>CAMZLX010000007.1 GCA_947311795.1 uncultured Zetaproteobacteria bacterium | reverse complement strand
GCTGAGTTAGTGTTTATTATCGGATATTTCTTGCAAGCTGTCGCCGCAGTGTTGGGTATTGCCTTAAATATTGCACTGATTGTGGTGATTGCCAGAGCCATTTTATCTTGGGTCTCTCCCGACCCATACAACCCGATTGTGCGCATCATCAATCAACTATCCGAACCCATCCTATTCCCTATTCGCAAGCGCGTTCCGTATATGGGTGGCATTGATTGGTCACCCATTATTGCTTTGATGATTATCTACTTTTTAGATATTTTCTTGGTGCAAACCCTCAGCCGTTTAGGCGCAAGCTTTCTTTAATCAAGTTTAGCCACAGATAAATGCTGATAAACACAGATTCTTACTTAATACCCTAATATTACTCAAGATATTGACCCCCCCCCGCAAATGTATGCTATGCGCTACTAACAAGGGAGAGGGACATGAAAAATACATTTATTCGCACGGCAGCTCTTGCTGCAACATTATCATTATTAGCAGCTTGTGGTGCTGATAGCACATCTACGCCTGATAGCGCACCTGCTACAACAACACCTGCTACAACCATTAAGGTAACAGATATGTCGGGTGGTCAAACAGATATTACAGGAGTTTGGGCAACTGGGTGTTTTGCAAATCTTGCTGGCGACAACAGTTACCTTGAAGAGTTTAGCGGAACGAATACGTATGTATTAACTGAGAATGTTTACGCAACTACCGATGGTAGCTGCGGTGGTACAGCAACAACTGCTGGAACACAGACTGGCACATTTACCATTTCCACGGATGTGACAGCCACAGGATGGGATGATGGCACGGGTGTATCTATTGCAGCGCCTACAGCGCAGGATGGAACCAACACATTACCTGCAACACCTGTTGCAACAAATCTTTTGACTACAATTACCACTGCGTCGGGTTCATTTACCATACCAGTTAACAATCCAATCAGTGTTAGGCGTGCCGTTGATGCCTCCAACCCAGCCAATATCGCACTTTATGATGTATATGATGACGGCGTGAACGGTTTTATTGCCGATGTGTCGTTAAAAGCTACCAAACAATAAATCTTAAACACACGCCAGTTTAAAGCTGGCGTGTGTTTATTTTACATTACCCTTTTCAAACACTACCCGACCATCTTTAAGTGTATATTGCACTTGCCCCGTCATGGTTCTGCCATGCCAAGGTGTGTTGCGACCTTTGGAAAAGAGTTTTTCGCGGTCTAGTGTCCATTGTTTGCTTGGGTCGAAGATACAAATATCAGCCGCATTGCCTTCAGATAATGTGCCTTCGGGAAGGTTCAACAATGCTGCTGGATTAGCTGTCATCTTGGCAATCAAGTCAGACATGGACAATACCCCTGCCCGCTCCAAATCGAGTGAAATCGGCAACATGGTTTCCAAACCCACAATACCAAATGCAGCACATGACAAGCCACAGCGTTTATCATCTTCATGATGTGGCGCATGGTCGGTGGCAATCACATCAATCGTGCCATCGCGCAAACCTTCAATCACTGCCAACCTGTCTTCTTCGGTGCGCAGCGGTGGGCTCATTTTGGCATCGGCATTGAAATTGAGCACTTCATCTTCAGTGAGCGCAAAGTGATGCGGTGCGGCTTCTGTGGTCACTTTTAGACCTTCTTTTTGCGCCAAACGCACTTGTTCGACTGCGCCTTTGGATGAAATATGCGCCACGTGATACCGCGCTTGCGCTCGGCGAGTTAACATAATATCCCGCGCAATCATGCTATCTTCACCTTCAACGGGCATACCTTGCACACCAAGCTGTGTGGACACCCAACCTTCATTGACTGAACCGCCATCAGTAAGCTGTTTTTCTTCGGCATGTTGGATAATCAAATAACCAAAGCTGGATGAATATTCCAACGCTTTACGCATCACACCTGCGTGCCAAATCGGCGCGCCATCATCAGAAAATGCCACTGCACCTGAGCGCGACAACTCACGCATTTCAGTCAGTTCCGTACCTTTAAGGTTGCGCGTGACTGCACCAATCGGGTGCAAATTACACAACCCAATCTCTTTGGCTCGCGCAATCACTTGCAACACAATACCCGCATGGTCAATACATGGTTCAGTATTGGGCATGGTGCAAATCGACGTCACACCACCCGCAATCGCAGCCTGTGAGCCTGATTCAATATCTTCTTTCCACTCTTCACCCGGCTCTCGCAGATGAACATGCATATCAATCAACCCAGGGCAGACAATCAAACCCTTGGCATCAATCGTCTGCTCCGCTTTTCCTGAAAACTTGCCCACGCCTTCAACTTTACCATCAACAATCCACACATCGCAGACTTCATCAATCTTGTTTGCAGGGTCAATCACTCGACCATTTGTAATTAATATATCAGTCATATTTATTCACCACGAAGAACACGAAGAACACGAAGTTCTTCATAGTACCACCCTTTTTATGCCATCTTTTAATAGTTTAGTGTTAAAGTTAATCAGTAATCCCGTTTTTATATTGGCGAGTTTCATGTATGTCATCAATTGAGCTTGGTGAATAGGCAATATTTTCTCAACCGCTTTAAGCTCAATAATCGATCTCTTTTCTATCAACAAATCTATGCGATACGCGCAATCAATGTTCACACCTTTATACTGAACAGGTAATGTTACCTGTTGTTGAAGGCCAATACCCTGTTCGCTTAACTCATACGCCAAAGCCGCTTCATAAGCAGACTCTAACAATCCTGCACCTAAATTTTTGTGAACCTCTAAAGCTGCACCAATCACACGATTCGACAAATCATCAAAGTCCATCTTCGTGCCCTTCGTGAGCTTCGTGGTTCAAAAAAATCACCCTTCCGTTGCCCCGCCGCAAAGTGCTGTTAATGCTGCCATACGCACTGCCACACCATGTTCAACTTGCTCTAAAATTAGGCTTTTCATGGAATCGGCAACATCGGTTGCGATTTCCACACCGCGATTCATCGGCCCTGGGTGCATCACCATACAATGGTCACCAGCGGCTTTAAGGCGTTTCATATTTAAGCCATAGGTTTCGTGGTATTCGCGGATAGATGGGAAATAACAGTTGGTGGTCAGCCGCTCGGTCTGAACGCGTAACATGTATAAAATATCTGTGCCTTCCAGTGCTTCATCGAAATCATGAAAAACTTCACAGCCGTAGTTTTCAACAAAGGCAGGTAATAATGTTTTCGGTGCAACAATACGCACATGATACCCCATGATTTTGGCAGCCAACATGTGCGAGCGCGCCACCCGTGAGTGGGTAATATCGCCAACAATGGTCATGGTTTTGCCTTTGATGTCACCAATACTGCGTTTAAGCGTGAGCAAATCGGTTAAAATCTGCGTGGGGTGCTCATGCGAACCATCACCTGCATTAATCAGGGCTGTATCTTCTAAAAATTCGGATAAAAACTCACATGTGCCTGCCACAGAATGACGAATCACCAACACATGCGGCTGCATGGCGGCAAGGGTTTGCCCTGTATCCAATAAAGTTTCGCCTTTTTTGGTGGCAGACGTGGATGCCGATATATTAATAACATCTGCTGACAAGCGTTTGCCTGCAATTTCAAAGCTGGTGCGGGTGCGGGTTGAATTTTCAAAGAAGAGGTTGATGACTGTGCGCCCGCGAAGTGTGGCATCTTTTTTTACACTGCGGCTGTTAATGTCGATAAAATCATCACCCAAATTAACCAAAGATGTGATTTGTTCTTGGGTTAAATCGCCAATCCCGAAGAGGTGTTTGAGTCCGAATAAAGGTTTAGGCATGTTGCGTCTCCGTAAGCTCTTTGTGGGCGCTGATAAAATCTTCTAAAAATACAGCGGCAGCGGTTTGGTCTAGTTTGGCTTTGACCTTTTTCTCATTCAAACCTTGGGCAAACAAACGTTCTTTGGCTGTCCATGTTGAAAGCCTCTCATCTTGAAAAACAATCGGTAAATCAATCGCTTGTGCCAGTTCATCGGCTGCTTTTCGGCAATCTTGGGCTTGGCTGCCTTCTGTGCCGTCCATGTTTTTGGGTAGTCCCACCACAATGGCTTGAATCCCATATTCCGCCAATAATTTTTTCACTTGGCGCGGCCAACCTTGGTCGTTGCGAAAGAGACATGTAATACCACGGCAAGAAAAACCAAGTCTATCTGATACGGCAACACCAATACGTTTGCCACCGATGTCCAGTGCGAGAAGAGGCAGTGAAACCTCAGAAATTGAGCAAGATTTGTTGTTCATTAAAGCCCAATTCTAACAGCGTTTCAGTACATGCGTCCACCATCACATTCATGCCCGCCAAACAAACCACGGTATTTTCAGGGCTGGGCTGATTGCCCGCAAGCGCATGTTGCACATAACCCACGGGTCCTTGCCAGTCATCATGCCCGGTTGCTAGGGAGATACT
>CAMZLX010000006.1 GCA_947311795.1 uncultured Zetaproteobacteria bacterium | reverse complement strand
TCATCCAAAAGTGATGTTAGCCAGCAGCTTTATATCGTGAGCCAAGCATTTAAAGAAACGTCTTGGCAAATGCAATCGCTCACCATCAATAAATCAGGCACATCGCTTACAGGAAAAGTCAGTAGCCTTGATATATTAAACACCGTCAAAGAAAAATTGGCTCAATTGAGCAGTAAAGGTGTGCAAATTGCCGACACCGACCTCAAAGGTAATGAAGTGGCATTTAAGGTGCGCTGGTGATGGGTAAACTTGTGGATACGCTCAAATTAAAAATGGATGATATTTGGCAACAATCCTTTGCACCCAAATACAATGCGCTTCAAGATTCTGAGCAACGTATTGTACGCATTGCCGCAATTTTTATTCCTTTGATTATCTTTGTGTTTGGCATCGTACTTCCTATTTTGGACAACAATACCGCGCTACAACATGAAGTCGCCGCGCTTGCTGAAAAAGCACAAGAAGCCAATGCGCTTGCGGATAGCTTGGCAAAACAACCCCAACAAACAAAAATGCTTAATGGCAATATTTTAAGCCAAGTGGATAACATTGCACGGCAAACCCAAGTACGCCAATTTATGACGCGCTTGCGCCCTCAACCTTTAGCCAACGGCAAACAAAAACTACAAACCCAAATCAAAGATGCCCCCTACAAAGATATTGCTAACTTTATCGTGGCACTTGAAAAAGCGGGGTTATCTTTATCCCAAGTAAAAATTCAAAAGGTCAAACCAGGTGTTGTACATATGCAAGCGGTGATTGGTCAATAATATGAGTGCAATAACCACCAAACCCTTATCCAAGCGTTTTCTTATCACCCTCTTTTTCATTGCCTTACCTATCTTTATCTTCATGCGTTGGGATAGCTCAATTTGGCTCGATGCCCAAGTCCAGCAAGCGGCATCAGATGCGGGTTATCAGCTTACATATACCGATTTAGATGTGTCAGGTTTGACCGTGCATTTACAAAACGTGCATATTCAACAGCAGCAAAACAGCTTAGACCTTGATTCGCTTGAAATCAGCCCGTCATTCTCTACCCTTATCTCAGGTGATTTGGGCGCAGATATAAACGCATCTTGGTTGGGCAATCCTATCAGCGCTTCGGTATCTTCCAGCGATGACTTGCTCACCCTAACCAATATTGATGCCATGATTGATGTGAGCCGCATTCAAAACCTCAACATTCCTGCCCAACTTGCGGGTTTGATGCATTTGCAAGGTTTTGTGATGGTGTGGCAAAACACAGGTCTGCCGCAATCAGGCGAACTTCAACTGACTTGGAACCAAGCCAAAGCAGGTTTAGCTGCGCCTGAATTCACTTTGGGTGACTACACCTTGAATTTGAACAGTGTAGAAGATATTAAACAACCGTGGCAGTGGACAATTGCAGGTGGAAGCGGCGTTGCTCTCAATGGTTCAGGCACACTTCTACCCACCATGCCCGACCCCAAACAATGGCTCATCAATGGTTTGGTGGACACAGAAATTGACAACGCCAACCCTTCATTGTCCATGATGATGCAAAGCATGATGGGCAGCACCAAAGCCAAATTTCGCATTTCAGGCTCGCTTGGTGCGCCAAGAACGGATATTGTTCGCTGATGTCATATCTTGTTTTAGCCCGCAAATGGCGACCGCAACGTTTTGCCGACTTGGTCGGACAAGATGTGGTGGTGCGCACACTTAAAAACGCGCTTTCCAGTAACCATATTGCCCATGCTTACTTGATGACAGGTATTCGTGGTGTGGGTAAAACAACCATTTCCAGATTGATGGCAATGGCTGCCAACTGCGCCCAAGCCCAAGAAGGCGAGCCATGTGGCACTTGCGATTCATGTGCTTCCATTGCCAAAGGTAACAACCTCGATGTGCAAGAAATGGATGCGGCAAGTCACACAGGTGTGGACGATATTCGTGAGATTTTAGACGGTGTGCGTTACCCGCCTGTGCATCTCAAAACCAAGGTCTATATTATTGATGAAGCGCACATGCTTTCTAAATCAGCATTTAATGCCCTGCTCAAAACCTTGGAAGAGCCGCCTGAAAATGTGATGTTTATTTTGGCAACCACGGAATCAGATAAACTGCCGATTACGGTGCGCTCTCGCTGCCAGCGCTTTGACCTCCGCCGCTTAAATGTGGATGAAATTGCTGATTATTTGGCATACGTGCTCAAAGAAGAAGGCATCAACACCAGCCCCGATGCATTGCAAATCATTGCCAAAGCATCCGATGGCAGTGTACGTGATGCGTTGTCGTTGACCGAACGTGTTTTAGCCTTTTCCAGCCAAGATATTTCGCTTGAAGATGTGCAACAGTCTCTTGGACTCATTGGTTCAGAACAAGTTCAATATTTAGCAGATGCGACATTACATGGTGATGCCAAACTTGCTGTGGATATGCTTAGACAGGCGCGTGAAATCGGTATTGCACCTGCGCACTTGCTGCGTGAATTATCCGAGCGTTTGCATGAAATGATGTGCTGCAAGCTGGATGAAATCCTTGTGCCGCAAGGCGTGAATGCGCAAACAGCGGATTGGCTGATTGCACAATCACAATGTTGGAGCAATCAAGCTTTGGACATGCGTTATCAAATATTGGTGCATGGTTTACGAGACTTGATGATGATTGATGAGCAGCGCGGTGCTGAAATGATTGTGATGCGTTTGGCGCACCTCAACAGCATTTCACCCCCTGAAAAAGAACTGCCTACTTTGGATAATACGCAAAAAAAAACGCTTAAAAACGTAGCACCTGCTGAGAAACGCACGTTTACACAAAAAATTGCACAACCAACGCCTGAACCGATTATTCCTGAGGCTTCTGAACCTGAAGTAGACGTTCAACCCACAGAAACGGTTGTAGAAGAAACAAACACGCAGACACCTGAACCACCAACATCTTGGGCAGATGCTATGGCTCAGTATCACACAATAAAACCAAGCATTGCAGCGCACTTGGAACATGTGATTTGTGAATCCTTTGCTGATGAAGTGCGGCTACTCCTGAACACACATCAACAACAAGCTATTCATGATGAAGCACGCACGCATTTTGAGGCTTGGTTAAATCGCCCCGTTATTTGGGGAAAACATCAAGGTCAAGAAGGTGAAAGTTTGTTGGCACAACAACAACGTGAGCAACAAGAAGCCGAACGCAAACTTTGGCAAACCGCCGAAGCCGACCCTGCGGTGAAACTTCTGAAAGAGAAACTTGGTTGCCGTTTGGTCAATGTTCGTCCTTCAAGCAGTCGCATCAACATCAAAGAGGAAACAACGGAAGATTTAAATGGCGAATAACATTAC
>CAMZLX010000005.1 GCA_947311795.1 uncultured Zetaproteobacteria bacterium | reverse complement strand
TTATTGCGAGCATTTCATGATTAAAGAGGTGGTGGTGACCGATGCATGGGTGAAACATCAAGGTGATGTCTTACTCAATCCTGCGTTAAAACCCTTTGAGCAAGCCTTGCTTAGCATGAAACAAACATGGGCGAGTGCTGAAACTAATACACCTTTATCGTGGTATGCAGCCAATGTTCAGATCAGTCCTGCATCACTGGTGGCTTCTTTATTTCCAGCATTGCCTGAGTATACGCAACAGGTTTGGCTGACTTCACCTTACCATGCAAGGTTAACCCGCAGCAATTTGATGGTGATGCCTGAATACTTCTTGGATTGGTCGGCGGATACGGCAACACATGTATGCGAACTGCTCAATCCCTTGCTGCAAGATGATGGTTTGCAGTTGATTTGCCAAGATGAATTGCTTTTGCTTTGCTCGGATAAGGTTTGGGATATTCAGCCGCTTTCTTTTGCTGATGTTGCAGGTAACACATTACCCAATAAACATATGCGTGGTACTGATGCAGGGCTTTGGTCACGGCTATTATCCGAAGTGCAAATGAGCTTGCATCAATCGCCTAAACTCACCAAACAGGGCTTAGAAGTGCATGGGTTGTGGTTTTGGGGTGGTACAGAGCAGGTGGAAGATACATCAGCCATTTCATTTCCCAGTGTTGCCAGCACAGATATTTATTTGCAGCGGGTATTACAAAAGCTGAACAAGCAACAAAACGCGCAAACCATTGTCAGCTATGCAGAACAATTGGACACATTGCTGCCCACAGTGTTGCCTGAAAACTGGTTGCTGTTGGGCGCTGGCAAATCTGTTCGCCTTAAAAACAATATGCTAACCTCCGCGTTTTCAAAATTACGTCAGAACACGTGGAAAGGACTAACATCTTCATGAGTTATACAGCCGCACAAGATTTGAAATCCGAAAGCCAAGCTAAGGTTGGTGTGTTGTTGGTTAATCTCGGCACACCTGATGCACCCACGCCCAAAGCGTTGCGCGCTTATCTCAAACAATTTTTGGGCGACCCTAGGGTGGTAGAAGCCAACCGTTTGATGTGGTGGTTTGCACTCAATGTAGTGATTCTAAACATTCGCCCCAAGAAATCTGCCCATGCTTATCAAACGGTGTGGACGGATGAAGGTTCTCCCTTGATGGTGATTAGCCAGCAGCAACAAAAGGCATTGCAAGCCAAGTTTGATTCGGAAAAAGTGGTGGTGGAGCTTGCCATGACCTATGGTAATCCATCCATTGAACTAGGCTTAAACAATTTGCGTGAGCAAGGGTGCAATAAGATGTTTATCTTGCCGCTTTATCCGCAATATTCAGGCAGCACCACGGCAGCCGTGACCGACCAAGTGTTTGATGTGTTTCAATCATGGCGGCGTGTGCCTGATGTGCGGTTGTTGTCGGCATACCATGGTGAGCCAGACTATATTCAAGCTTTGGCAAACTCTGTGCGAGAGCATTGGCAGGAGCATGGTAAAGCTGAGAAGCTGATGATGTCTTTCCATGGTATTCCCAAGCGATATGTGAACAATGGCGACCCTTATCAGTTGCACTGCGAACAAACCGCAGAGCTGTTGGCAAAGGCTTTGGGTTTAGCTGACGATGAATGGATGTTGACCTTCCAATCTATTTTTGGGCGTGAAGAATGGTTGCAACCTTATACCGCAAGTCAGCTGAAAACTTGGGGTGCAGCAGGCATCAAAGATGTGGATGTGGTTTGCCCAGGATTCGCAGCGGATTGCCTTGAAACGTTAGAAGAAATCACGGTGGAGAATAAAGGTTATTTTGTTGAAGCAGGTGGCAAAGATTTGCGTTATATCCCTGCCTTAAATGATAGAGATGACCATATTCAAACGCTTGAAAGCCTTGTTCAACGTGAATGTGTGGGCTGGTTAGATTAATCCTTAAAGTTCTCAGCTTTGAGTAGGCGGATGCGGTAGGTTCGTCCTTTAAGTTTACCTTCGGATAATTTTTTTAATGCGGTTTTGGCAACATCACGCTCAACGGCAACATAGGACCACTGCGCACCGATATTGATTTTGCCGACTTGTTTGCCAGCGATGCCTTGATTGCTTGTTAACGCGCCAAGAATATCACCTGCACTGACCTTTTGTTTTTTGCCGCCACCAATTTGTAAGGTTTGTTTTAAAGCGGGTTTCACGGGTCGCTGCAAGACTTCTTTATTGGGCAAGGATTCACCCTTGATGGGTGATTTCATGTATTCTTCAAGCAAGGCAATGCCTTTGCCTTCGTAGGGCAGGTAGAAGGTGAATGCTTTGCCTTGATTGCCAGCCCTGCCAGTGCGTCCAATCCGATGGATATGCGATTCAGGGTCTTGCGCCAAATCATAATTAATCACGGCATCGAGATTATCAATGTCCAACCCGCGCGCAGCTACGTCTGTGGCGACAAGAATAGAAATACTTTTGTTGGCAAACTGAATCAAGGTTTGGTCGCGTTCCCGTTGTTCCAAATCACCTGTTAAATCCAAGGCACTAAAACCTTTCTCAATCAGACTGTCGGTGACATCTTGGGCTTCGCGTTTGGTATTACAAAACACAACCGATGATTCAGCCTCGGATGATAAAAGGATGCGGCATAGGGCATCAAACTTTTGCTTCTGGTCGGCGACTTCATAAAAGTGCTGTTCAATGCTGCTGTTATCATGGATGGA
>CAMZLX010000004.1 GCA_947311795.1 uncultured Zetaproteobacteria bacterium | reverse complement strand
TCAATCTCACCAGTTTCTTGGTGTCCATAGCGAGGAAGTAACGCCTGATCCCATCCCGAACTCAGAAGCGAAGTGCCTTAGCGCCGATGGTACTGTAGCGTTCGCTACGGGAGAGTAGGTCGATGCCAAGAATTTATTATAAACCCCATGTTGAGCTAATGCTCCATGGGGTTTTTCTATGTGCTATCGCGCGACCAATTGTTGCTTGCTCCTTATGTTGAGTCGTAACCCGATTCCAATGGGGGGATTTTTGATTTGATACTTGTAACACACATCACACTGTTTAATTTAAGTTTGACATTTTGATAAAAACATCTATTTATTAGATATTTGGGAGTTGTGATGTTAAGAATAATCCTTGTTTTTTGGTTGTTATGTTCGATGAATACTATGTCCTATGCTAAGGATATGTATTCTTTAGCATTAATAACAACCAGGGCAGCGCATGATCCTTACTGGGAGCCTGTGGAGACCTTAGTTAGAAAGGCTTGTGATGACTTAGGCATGAATATAACAGTGTATTATGCTGATAGCAGTAGGGATAAGTTTTTAGCATCGGTGCGTGATGCAATTTCAAATAATACGGATGTTATTTTTTTTCCAAATTTTAAGAAAGTTGCCTATGATGTTCTTCAGCTGGCAAGTCAGCACAAGACTAAAATATTTATTTTTGATTCAGGTATAGCGAAACAAAACCAAGATGTTGCAGACGTTCCGCGGGGAAAGTTTAAGGCTTGGATTGGAGAGTTGGTTGCTGATGATGAGAAGGCTGGTTATGTATTAGCGAATACTTTGTTTGACCGAGCAGAGGACTTAGGACTTGTTGACGAAAAGGGTCTTTTGCAAGTCGTGGCTATTAATGGTCCTGTTTCAGAGGTGCCATCGCAAAAAAGGTTTCAAGGCTTAAAGCGTGCTATCGAGCAAAGAAAGAATGTGCGTTTCATGCAAGTTGTTTATGCTGACTGGGATATGAAGAATGCATCATTGAAAGCATCCTCCTTGTATAAACGATACCCAAGAACCACTGTGTTTTGGGCTGCAAGTGATCTTATGGCTTTAGGGATTGAAGAATCATTGCGCATTCAACATGGCTTGAAAATCGGGAAAGACTTTGTGGTTGGTGGTATAGACTGGACCAAACAAGGTCTGAAGGCAGTCGCTGATAATCAACTAACAACGAGTGTTGGTGGTCAGATGTATATAGCACCGTATGCAACAGTTCTGATATACGACTACTTACATGGCATAGATTTTGCTGAGGATGATGATATTGGTCTACAAGCGTCATTTCAAATGCGCGCCATTCATGTAGAAGAGGTGGAGCTTTTGATGTCTAGATATGAAGGAGGTTGGAATAGTTTAAATTTTAGAGACCTTTCCATGGTATATAACCCCAAACTCCGCGCGCACCCTATTGGTTTAGACTTCTTTACTGGGAAGTAGGGCTAAATGCGTACTTTTCTAAGCCTATTTATTTTAACAGTTATTTTATTGACAAGTGTAGCAAGTGCTAAACCTTTGAAAAAGGTGGAAATTTGGTGTAATGATGACATCTACCAAGATTACTTGAAGTTTCTTTATGGACGTTCACCGTTATCGATTGAGGATTATTCGGGTTCATTTTCAAGGCGGGATGTGGTTGAACTGGTCTTGCTTCAGCAACTGATTGTGGCAGGTGGTTACCCTGCAAGGTTTGAGCTTAACCCTACACTTGAAAAGTTAGACCGCATTGTCACCGAGCTGGGTCAGGGTTTGGATGTCGTTCCAGGCTCAACCTTCTTTGAGTCAGATATGAAGGGTCAGGAAGGTAATATATTCATATCCGCCCCGATTATTCGGAAAGATGAATTTATTGTGGCAGTGTATATGCTGGCAGAACATCCGCAACGTAACCGTATATCTAGCTTGGAAGACCTGCGTCGTTTGGTGGGTATTACAGGAAAGTCCTGGCATAGAGATCAAGAGATTTTGAACGACTTAGGCGTAAAGAATATTATGGCACCCAACTGGGAAATGGCTAATTACATGTTAGAACAAGGTAGAGCAGACTTTGTTTTGCAGCCGCTCAGTGCTGAAGATGGTTATGTGATTAATGCCTTTAAGGATGTTATGTTGTTACCGAGTGAAGGCGTGTCGGTTAGTTTTCCAAACTCTAGACATTTTGTACTCTCAAAACAGCCACCTGCAAACAAAGCTTTGTATCAAGCACTCAATAAAGGCATAGCACTTTTTCGGAAAGAAGGTCGAATCCAAAAAGCTTATGTTGAAAGTGGTTTTCTTCAGCCCGTAATATTTTCTTGGAAAGACCTTAGAAGGCAAAACAATGAATAGTTTACAGACCAGTTTTTTCAAAAGCAAGTTGGCGAGAAGCCTTTTACTTTATGTGCTTTTGAGTAGCGGTATTATAACAACTGTGACGATTGGTGTTGATTTAGCATTAGACTATCAAAATCAAGTTCGTGTAGCGAATGATACAGTTGATAAAATTATAAATACGTCGAAGAAGGTGCTTGAAAGGTCTTTGTGGGAAATGAACGTGGTAGCCTTAGAGACGCAAATGGATGCGATTCTTCACGATGATGCGATACAAGCCTTAATGATTATTGGAGCTGCGGTTCAGATAGATGAGCGCTTTAAATTACCTGCCCAAGGCCAGTGTGATAAAATTGTTCGGAAAGATATGAATATTGTTCACCCAGTGACTTCTGAAAATATGAAGTTAGGTGAGCTGGTTGTTTGTGAATCATATCAAAACATTGTAGATAGCCTTTCTGATCGATTGATAAGGATTTCAATTTTACAAGTGCTTAAGTCTTTAGCTATGTCATTTGTGATACTTCTTATCGTATATACATTGGTTGTGCGCTATTTGCTGGTGATTGTAGAGTATATGGGGCAAGTTGAGTTTGAGTCAGACAATCAGAACGAGCTTAGGCTAGAACGCGGGAAAAGGCAGGATGAACTCACAACACTGGAAAATACGATTAATATCATGTTGGGCAGACTTAGCCAATCATTTGTGGAAAAAAAACACCTTGTGAAAGACTTGGAGTTAGATCGAGATAAACTAAAAAAATCAATTTATAAAAACAACTATTTGCTTGCAGCGATTGAACAAGACTCAGATGCTATTTTCATGCTAGATGAAGAGGGTAGGGTTGAGTATGGAAACAAGGCGTTTGTGCGAAAGTGTTGCCTAGTAGAGAAGAGCCGATTAAATAAGGCTTATATTGGCGATTTGATTTCTGTTGAAAAAGGGTTGGAATATATAAGCATCATTCACAATTTAATGCCTATGAATGCGGGTGCTTTTGAGGATACGTATGATGTGCATTATCAGAATGGTACGCTCCGTTCTATTGTGAAAGTGGTCCCCATTGAAACAAATGGCATTCTGACGTTTATATGCATTCATAGGGATTTGACAAAGTATTTAGCGTTAGAGCAAAAGTATTACCAAGCACAAAAAATAAATGCTTTAGGTTCCATGCTCGGTGGCATCGCCCATGATTTCAACAATTTATTGGCAGCCCTAATTGCTAATTTATATTTACTTCGAAGAAAGGTCGGTGATACGCCTGAATCAGAAAAGCACCTTGATGCTATGGATAGAATCACAGGTAGCGGGACGGAAATGATTCAGAAGTTAATGTCATTCGCTAGGAATGAAAAACTAGATATGAAGATTTTTGATATTAATGCTTATATTCAAGAAGTGGTACATATGTACCAAGTCAGTATACCTGCGAGTATTCAGCTGGAAACAAGGTGGCATATGGAGCCAGTGTTCATTAAAGGCGATGCTGGTCGATTGCAGCAAATCGTGATGAACGTTGTCAATAATGCAGTCTATGCTATGCAGGGTGTTGAAAATCCAGTGCTGAAAATCAGAACAAGTGTTGAGGAACGTGAAGGGGTACCTTTCTATTTCTACCTTTCCATTTCGGATACAGGGTGTGGTATGGATGAAAAAACTATGGCTAAAGTTTTTGATCCTTTTTTCACATCTAAGCCTATGGGGAGTGGTACAGGCCTTGGCCTTGCAACAGCTTTCGCGACCGCAGAAGAACACGGTGGTTTTATAAGAGTTGAGAGTAGAATGGGTGTGGGTAGTACTTTCCATGTGTATATTCCCTTGTCTAAGGAAGACGAAAAAAGTCAACGCTCAGTCACGAAAGAATACCAACTTACACTGTCTGAAACTATTCTGATTATTGAGGATAATGACGACTTTAGGGCTGCTATGGGAGATATGCTGGAAGAAGAAGGCTGCAAGGTTTTGCAGGCAGAGAGAGGTGATGTTGGCATTGAGATGTATGAACGTTATCAGAGTGATATTGGTGTGGTTTTCGTAGATTTAGTCATGCCTGGCATGCAAGGCAGGGAAGTGCAGCAAGCTTTACAAAGGATAGACGAAGAAGTTAATGTTATTTTTATGACAGGCTATGATGCGCAATTTGCGAATGAAGTAGGAGGAAATGGCTCTCCTATTCTCAGGAAACCAATGTCTATAAACACGATTTGTACAGCAATAAGAAAGGTTTTGGATCGTTGATTGCTATTTGCTTTAATCGTGTTGACATTGTTCGGTTAGATTCCTATGTTTCGCCGCGCTAATCCCCGATAGTTCAGTTGGTAGAACGGTGGACTGTTAATCCATATGTCGCAGGTTCGAGTCCTGCTCGGGGAGCCATATCAAAGAGAGGTTTATACGCGTGATGTGTATAAACCTTTTTTTATGCGTTAGTTTTGCGCTGTTGGCATAAAAACAAAGGGGTATGGATGCGAATTCTGGGCATTGAATCATCATGTGATGAAACTGCGGTTGCGATTTACGATGCCAAACAGGGTATCATCGCAGAACGTATTGCATCCCAAATCCAAACCCATGCTAAGTTTGGCGGTGTCGTGCCTGAAGTGGCATCCCGCGAACATCTCAAAGTTTTACCCGCTCTTGTACCGCAAGTGTTAAAAGAAGCTGATTGTGATTGGAAAGATATTGATGGGATTGCTGTCACCGCAGGGCCTGGTTTGATGGGTGCGCTGCTTGTGGGTGTGACCTATGCGCGAAGTGTGGGTTTGGTGAACAATATCCCTGTGTTGCCGATTCATCATATGGAAGGGCATTTGTTTGCACCGGGATTGAGTGATAAGGGTCTGCCAGCTTTCCCTTTTATGTCCTTGCTGGTGTCAGGCGGGCATACCATGTTGATTCGGGTGGATGGTTTGGGGCAATACAAGGTAGTTGGGCAAACCATTGATGATGCAGCGGGTGAATGTTTTGATAAAGCTGCGCGAGTGTTGGGTTTGCCTTATCCGGGTGGTCCTGAAATTGCCAAGTTAGCGTTAAATGGTGATAGCAGTGTGTTTAAGTTGCCGCGCCCCATGCTGAATAAACCCAATTCTAATTTTAGTTTTTCCGGATTAAAAACTGCCGTGATGTATGCAGCCAAAGGTTGTGATAATTTCGATGCCCAAGCCAAAGCAGATTTGGCAGCAGCAACCGAGCTTGCCATTGCCGATGTGTTGACCAAAAAGTCAATCAAAGCGTGTAAAAATGAAGGTGTGAAAAGTCTTGTCATTGCAGGTGGTGTTGCAGCCAACCGAACTCTGCGAACTATGCTAGATGAAGTAACAGAACAAGAAGGTATTAAGCTTTATGTGCCCAGCTTTGAATACTGCACCGATAATGCAGGTATGATTGCTTATGTGGGTGCTATG
>CAMZLX010000003.1 GCA_947311795.1 uncultured Zetaproteobacteria bacterium | reverse complement strand
TTAATTCCTTTGCAAACGGCATGATGCCCATGTTGTTGATGTTATTCTTTATGGTTGCTTTGCTTCTGGCTCAACCAGATTTTGGTAATTCAGCATTGTTGATGGCGGTGAGCTTTGCCTTGTGGTTTGTTGGTGGCGTACCGTTTAGACATTTGATGGGTTTGTTTGTTGCTGCCGTACCTGTGATTGCCGTGATTGTGATGGCAGCACCGTATCGGGTGGCGCGGTTAACATCCTTTGTTGACCCATGGGCAGATAGATTTGGTTCGGGGTATCAGTTGGTACAATCGCAAATTGCGTTTGGTGTGGGCGGCATCACGGGTGCGGGTCTGGGTCAAGGTGTGCAGAAATTATTTTATCTTCCTGAAAGTTTTACCGACTTTATATCTGCGGTTATCGGTGAAGAACTTGGACTGATTGGTATTTTAAGTTTGATTATCGTGTTTTCTATTCTGCTCTGGCGTGGGTTTAAGGTGGCGCGTGATGCAGACACAGATTTCACTCGGTTGTTGGCATTGGGCAGCACACTTTTACTTGCGGCAGCATTTGTGATTAATCTGGGTGCAGCCATGGGCATTTTCCCAACCAAAGGTATGCCCATGCCATTTGTCTCGTATGGTGGCAGTGCTTTGATTGGTAGCTCAATGTTGGCAGGGCTAATTTTTTCAGTGCAACGGCATCAAGGTGCAAAAAAAGTGAATAAACGGGCGAATCGCGTCAATCGTAAACCTTTCCAAGAGGTATCGGTATGAGTGCGCTTCTTTGTATTGCAGGTGGCGGCACAGGTGGTCATGTGATACCTGCGCTTGCTTTAGCTGATGCCGTACGCAGTCAAATCAGCGGTGTGCAGGTGAACTTCATCGGTGCAGTGCGCGGTTTGGAAGCAACGCTTTTACCTGAGCGCGGTGAGCAGGTGATGTTGCTGGATATGCATGCGGTTCAAGGCGTTGGATTGATGCAAAAAATCAAAGTTTTGCTTTGGGAATTACCCAAGTCGGTCATGCAAATTCGCCAATCATGGGGCAAAGAAAAACCAACTGTTCTGGTTGGTGTGGGTGGTTATGCCAGTGTTGCAGGCGTGGTGGCAGCTGTATTATCAGGTGTGCCTGTGGTGCTTTATGAGCAAAATGCTATTCCGGGTTTGGTGAATCGGGTGTTGTATCGCTTTTGTAAAACCATGATGTTGGGTTTTGCATCTGCACAAACGCGATTGCCGCAAGCAGGCAAAAAAGCCGTGGTGACGGGCAATGTGATTCGCCAAGATGTGTTAAGTGTGCAATACCAAACACACGAACCACCATGTTTGTTGATTGTTGGCGGTTCGCAAGGCGCAATGTTCCTCAATGAAACAGTACCCTTGGCATGTAAAAATCTTGCCAAACAAGGCAAATCATTCCGCGTGATTCATTTGGTGGGTGCTGGTGATGGTCGGGTGCAAGCGGTGTTAACTATTTATCAACAAGCAGGCATTGAGGCGGATGTGCAACATTATTCCGATGATATGCCAAGTTTGTTTGCGCAAGCAGATTTGATGATTGCCAGAGCTGGTGCGATGACCACATGTGAAGCGGCGGCTGTGGGTATGCCAAGTTTATTTGTGCCGTTGCCTTGGGCTGCAGATAATCATCAATATTATAATGCGCTAAGCATGGAAGACGCAGGTGCTGCGGGCATTATCAAGCAGAAAACATGTGATGTGGCTAGACTTACACGCGAAATTGGTGCGGTATTGTTTAACCCTTCGCGTTTAGAAAATATGAGCCAAGCAGGCAAAGATGTATCCATTCGTGATGCAGGCATTCAACAAGTGAATGTCTTAAAACCATGGTTGGCGGTGAACACATGAAAACACGTGTACAATGTATTCATTTCACAGGCATTGGCGGCATTGGCATGAGTGGCATTGCCGAAGTGTTGTTCAACCAAGGCTTTAAGGTGCAGGGCTCAGATATTGCGGAAAGCCCAAATGTGCAACGTTTAAGAGATATTGGTATGCAGGTGATGGTGGGTCATGCCGCTGAAAACTTGGGTGATGCCCAAGTGGTGGTGGTGACCACGGCAGTGGATAAAAACAACCCTGAAATCTTGGAAGCGGAAAAGCGCGGTATTCCAGTGATTCCGCGTGCTGAAATGTTGGCTGAATTGATGCGTATGAAACAAGGCATTGCCATTGCAGGTAGCCACGGCAAAACCACGATTACATCCATGATTGCCCATGTCATGGAAGCAGCAGGCTTAGACCCCACGTATGTGATTGGCGGGCGTTTGATGTCCACCAGCCATAATGCACGACTGGGTGAATCCAATTGGTTGGTTGCTGAAGCCGATGAAAGCGATGGTTCATTCTTGCGCTTATCACCGACCATTTCTGTGGTGAGCAATATCGACCCAGAACATTTAGACCACTATGGCGACTTTGAAACATTGATTGCGGCATTCAAACAGTTTGTGAACTTAACGCCATTTTATGGGCGGGTGGTCTTGCATCATGAGCATCCCAATGTGGCATTGCTGCGTGATGGTTTGCATAGACCTGTCACCACCTATGGTACCAGCCCACAAGCGGATTTGTATTTAAAAGACGTGCAAGTCGATGGTTACAAACAACATCTCACCATTGGATTTGCAGATGGCGA
This sequence comes from uncultured Zetaproteobacteria bacterium, assembly GCA_947311795.1. GTDB lineage: Bacteria > Pseudomonadota > Zetaproteobacteria > Mariprofundales > Mariprofundaceae > Ghiorsea. The sequence continues at coordinate 962 of CAMZLX010000003.1, read as the reverse complement.
GGTGCAAGAAATGACATTGCCTATGCCCGGTTTACACAATGCAGAGAATGCGTTGGCAGCGGTTGCAGTGTTGCTTGATTTGGATATTGGGTTTGATGTGGTTCGCCAAGGTTTTGCCAGCTTTGAAGGCATTCAACGCCGCTTCCATTGTTTTGAAACGGGAGCCGGCGTGTTGGTGGATGACTATGCGCATCATCCCAAAGAGATTTTGGCAGCTCTGCAAGCGGCACATTCATGTTGGGCTGATAAAACCATTTCTGTATTGTTTCAACCCCATCGCTTTAGCCGCACCCAAGATTTGTACGATGAGTTTTTAGGTGCATGTGATGCAGCGCAAAAAGTACGCCTACTTCCCATTTATGCAGCCAGTGAAACACCCATCCAAGGTGTGGATTCAGCATGGTTGGCGGATGGTATGAGCAAACGCGGGCATAGAGATGCCAGCGTGATTGAAGATATGGATATTGCCAAAGCTTGGGTGTTATCGGAGTTGGAAGCGGGGCATATTGTGTTGGTGATGGGTGCAGGTTCGATTGGTGGTTTTGTGAAGGGTATTCGGCAAACCTTGGGGGGTGATTTATGAGTTTGTACGCTGACCTTTCTCGCTTTGGTCGCTTGGACATGGACACGCCGCTTGCAGGGCGCACCACACTTGGTGTGGGCGGTCATGCTGCGATGTTGTTTCGCCCCAACGATGAGAAAAGTTTAGCACAAGCTATGTTTTTGATACCGCAAGACACCTATATTTTCCCGATTGGACGTGGCTCAAACCTTTTGATTGCGGATAGTGGTATTGATGGTCTTGTCTTGGATTTAAGCGACTTAAACACCTTGGAAGTTTCAGGCAATACGTTGGTTGCAGGTGCAGGTGCGCGTATGAGCAAAATTGCACAACTTGCGGCGAGCGCAGGTTTGTCAGGTTTAGAATTTATGGCGACTGTCCCTGGTGATTTGGGTGGTGG
>CAMZLX010000002.1 GCA_947311795.1 uncultured Zetaproteobacteria bacterium | reverse complement strand
TTGGTTGGTGCTTGCCGATACATGTTTCACCCTGCCTTCTTCCAATGATACCGATTCCGATACGCTATGCTGCAAATACAAATCCGCATCATCAGCCCCCGCAGGTATCATCTGCTGCAACATTTGGCTTAATGTGGTCTCTGAAATATGGTTAAAGATAGGTAAGGTTAATGATTTCATGGCAACATCGTCTGCAATCGGTAGGTTTTGGTCAAGTTTGAACATATTGAGGTGGCTTATGCTTGAAGGTATCACGACGTTTTTCTCAGGTTTTATGATGATGTGGCAAGAAGCCAGCTTACGCACTGTGTTGTGGCGGATGTTGGGTTTACTCGCCGTGTTGATGTTGGTGTTGATGAGCGGTGTGTTTTTCTTATCCGATTATTTGGTATCGGTGTTTGTGCCCACGGGTGATGCTTGGTATTGGGTGATTGTGGGTTATATCGCATCATTTTTCACTGCCATTCTCACGGTTGCCGTAGGTGCTGTGGCATTTGTCGCCTTGGCATCAGCCGCCGTTGCACCGTGGCTGGATACGCTTGCCTATCGCACAGAAAAAATCATGGGTTTTGCAACCGTTGAAAATGATGCATCGTGGGCAAACCAAGCCTTAGCCGCAGCCATCAATTCGATTCGCCCTTTGTTTGGTTTATTGCTTTGGGGGCTGTTGGCGCTGGTATTTTTCTGGTTTCCACCGCTGATGACACTGATTTGGACTTATGGCAGCATACAGTTTCTTAATTATGAATTATTTGATACCCAAGCATCCCGAAAAGATTTGCCGTTCAAGGCTCGCAAACAAAACATGAAAGAACATCGCTGGTTTTGGTTGGGTTTTGGTGGCACATCGTTGCTGCTGATGGCTGTGCCGATTTTAAACATCTTTGTATTGCCTGCGGCTGTGGTTGCCCTTGCCAAGAAGGGGCACCCAGAGGCTTTGTCTCATACCTCTGAAAAAAATAATCCCGATGTGTTCCCAACATGATGATAACAAGGAAAAGTACGCAAAGCATAGCACCGCTATGGTTAAGCACTTTGACAAAGTTAGCGCATGTTTGGGGGCGCATCGCTAAAGGTTCAATATGCCAGTATTAATGCTGCACGGTCTCAAAAAAGCCTTCGGTCATCAGGTATTGTTGGACAATGTGGACTTACGCATCACTGCAGGTGCGCGCGTGGGTTTGATTGGACGCAACGGCGAAGGCAAATCAACACTCCTCAAAGTGATTGCAGGACAAATGGATGTGGATGATGGCAGCGTACAAATCAAAAGTGGGTGCAAGGTCGCATATTTACATCAAGACCCTTATTTTGAGCCGGGTCAAAGTGTGTTTCATGTGGTGGCTGAAGGTTTAGGGCATGTCGCGGAAACATTGGAAGCTTATCATCAAGCAACCATCAACTTGGAACATGATTATTCCGATAAAGCATTAAAAAAACTCGAAGATTTACAACACCAATTGGAACACTTGGGTGCATGGAAACTTCATGCTCGAATCGAAACAGCCATCACCAAATTGGGCTTGGATGGCAACCGCGATGTGGGTGAATTATCAGGTGGTTGGTTGCGACGTGTGGCTTTAGCCCAAGCTGTGGTGGTTGAGCCTGAAATACTATTACTGGATGAGCCCACCAACCATTTGGATATTGCATCCATTGAATGGCTGGAAGACTTTGTCGCATCATTTAAAGGTGCAGTGTTATTCATTACCCATGATAGATATTTCTTGGATGCCGTTGCTGAAGAAATCATTGAGTTGGATAGAGGTAAACTCACCCACTTCCAAGCCAGTTATGCTGAATATTTGCAGAAAAAAGCCGAATTATTAGAAATTGAGGCCAGAGAGCATAAAAAGTTTGATAAAATGCTCGCCAATGAAGAAAAATGGATTCGCCAAGGCATTCCAGCACGCCGCACCCGCAATGAAGGCAGAGTTCGCGCTCTTGAAGATTTAAGAAAACAACGTGCCGCCCGCAAATTGCGCGGTGGTGATGTGGATTTGCGCGTGGTATCGGGTGTCAAACCTGGCAAGCTGTTGATTGAAGCCATAGATGTCTGCCACAGCTTTGAAACAGCAAACATTGTTGAAAAATTCAACTGCAAAATTATGGCGGGTGAACGCATTGGTTTCTTAGGCCCCAATGGCATTGGCAAAACCACCTTGCTCAAAATCTTATTGGGTGAGTTGCAAGCTGATAGTGGGCGGGTAAAACATGGTGTGCGCCTTGCCCCTGCGTTTCTCACGCAAATTCGCACCCTCAACCCTGAATCCAAACTCAAAGATGTGCTTGTGCCCAGCGGTGGTAACTATGTGCATATTGGCGGGCATGAACCACGTCATATTGTCAGCTATATGCAAGACTTTCTCTTTGATAAAGAATTGCTAAACGCTCGAGTTTCTGCCTTATCGGGTGGGGAGCGTGGACGTTTATTACTCGCCAAACTATTGCTCGAACCTGCCAACCTTTTGGTGCTGGATGAACCCACCAATGACTTGGATATTGGTACGCTTGCCGTACTCGAAGAAGCGTTAGCCAAGTATCAGGGCACGGTGATTATCGTTAGCCATGATAGAGCCTTTATGGATAGAACGGTGAGCAAAGTCTTGGCATTTGAAGGTAATGGTAAGATTGTACCCATTGAAGGTGGTTATTCCGATTATTTGGCTTGGAAAGAACGCGCTGCTTTGCGCGAAAAAGAAGACAAAATATCCATAAAAACGACCAAAGAAGACGAAAAAGAAGTCAAGAAACCTAAAATTGCCAGAAAACTTAGCTACAAAGACCAAAAAGCACTGGATGATTTACCCTTGCAAATCGAAGCTTGGGAAGAAGAA
>CAMZLX010000001.1 GCA_947311795.1 uncultured Zetaproteobacteria bacterium | reverse complement strand
TTTGGTGAGCCTGATTCTGCGGGTGTACCTGCTGATTATGCGAAATTGACTTTAACCGCCCCTTTCCAAGATTTGGATGCGGTCAAAACATTGTTTGCTGAAAACAAAGGTGAAATTGCATGTATCATCGTTGAGCCAATTCCGGGCAACACGGGCGTAATGGATTTGATGTCCACAGGTTTCTTGCAAGCGTTAAGGGATATTTGCACCGAAGAAGGCGCATTGCTGATTTTTGATGAAGTGATGTGTGGTTTCCGTGTATCATCAGGTGGCGCACAAAAATTATTTGGCATCACCCCCGATTTGACTTGCCTTGGTAAAATCATCGGCGGCGGTTTACCTGTGGGCGCTTATGGCGGACGCGAAGACATTATGCGCAAAATTTCACCCGATGGCCCTGTATATCAAGCGGGCACATTGTCAGGCAACCCACTTGCCATGCGCGCTGGGCTTGAAACATTATCTCGCCTGCGTGATGAGAAGCTTTACGAAGATTTGGAAGTGAAATCCAAGCGTTTGTTTGAAGGACTATTGGCAGGCTGCAAAGCCGCTGGTGTTCCGGCAACGGGTAACCGCTTTGGTTCGATGTTTACTGTGTTCTTCACGGAATTGGATAAAGTTTCATGTGGCACAGATGTATCCGAGCATTGCGATTTGGCATTTTTCGGTCAGTTCTTCAATGAAATGTTGAATGAAGGTGTATATCTCGCACCAAGCCAATACGAAGCAGCGTTTGTATCGGCAGCACACTCCGATGAAGATATTGATAATACATTGGCAGCAGCTTCTCGCGTCTTGGCACGGTTAACAGCATAATATGAACCGCAAAGGGCGCAGAGTTTCGCAGAGGTCTTTTGGTGTGATTTCTAAAAAAGTTTACGCTAAAAGAACACTCAACCCATTGGATCTAACTTTACAAACTTTGCGTAACTCTGCGCCCTCTGCGGTTCAAAAAAGAAAGGGTAAACAAACATGACTGAAAACAATAATAAAGACTTAATTATGCCTGTTGAAAAGGTTGAGCCACAAGCACCTATGGGCTTGGATAACCTACTCAAAGACATCAAGTTTAATGATGATGGGCTTGTGCCTGCGATTGCCCAATCGGTGGATACAGGGCGTGTGCTGATGATGGCTTGGATGAATGAAGAAGCTGTCAAACAAACGCTGAACACCAGCTTTGCCCACTACTATTCGCGCTCGCGCCAGAAGCAGTGGAAAAAAGGCGAAACATCAGGGCATGTGCAAAAGGTGTTGGACATCTTCTTGGATTGTGATGGCGATACCATTCTACTGCTCATTGAGCAAACAGGTGCTGCATGTCATACCAACCGCGAATCATGTTTTTTCCGTGAAAAACGCGGTGACAAATGGGTGGAGTTTGAAGCGCCTATAGCATAAGGTACGGTTATCGTTAAAAGGGGAAAGCGCATGGCTAAACAAATTGATATACAAGCGATGATTGATACCATTGTCCAAACAGTACACCCTAGCCGTGTCATCCTTTTTGGTTCTTATGCGACTGGCAATGCTACACAAGACTCTGACATTGACTTGTGCATTATTGAAAAACATGCTTTTAATACACAGCGAAGCCGCCGCAAAGAAACAGCAAAATTATATAAAGCACTATCTTCTTATGCCATACCAAAAGACCTGCTGCTGTTTAGTGAAGAAGAACTAAATCAAGAGCAAAACCAGCACTTGATACAACCTATTCAGCAACAAGGTAAAGTTTTGTATGAATCCACCTGATTCTCCTCACCGTCATACCCGCGCAGGCGGGTATCCATACTATCAATCACACCTTAAAGCAACTAAGGTTGCTGGATTCCCGCCTGCGCGGGAATGACGAGTTTTACCGCACCTTGGAGCAACCATGAGCAACGATATATTAAAAGAACTCGCAGCGATTCTTGAAGCACGCAAGTCTGAAAGTGCTGAATCTTCCTATGTTGCATCGCTTTATGCCAAGCCTGATAAAATGTTGGAAAAGATTGGCGAAGAAGCCGTTGAAACCATTATCGCCGCCAAGAATGACGACAAAGAACAAATCATTTACGAAACCGCCGACCTGTGGTTTCACACCATGGTCATGCTGGCACAAAAAGGTTTATCACCCAATGATGTGCTGAATGAACTTGCCCGCCGCTTTGGCGTGTCTGGGCATGATGAAAAGGCTTCACGCACTAAATAATATTAAAGATGGAGGGAGCATGAACAATTACAGTAATATCTATTTAGCTTTGCGTGTTTTTGCACTATTTATTGTTATAATATCTTACGATGCCCCTTTACAGTTCTTTCTAATGTACCTTGAGAGCTTCAATGACTTACAAGATACCAAAATTTTTTCATCTGAATTAAATACAACTGTTCTAGCAAGCATTCCTTTGATTATAGGTGTTTTTATATGGGTTCGTGCAGAAAAGTTAGCTCCTCTATTTACCACTAGAAACTCTTCTGCTTCAAACAGCAGTAACGAATATCCTTTAGCTACTCTTAGAGTAGCTTGCATTATTGCTGGTCTTTATCTAATTATTAATAATTTACCATTCCTTGCCTCCAACTATTTTATTTACAGCGGGCTAGCATACGAGCTTGGCTTTATTAACAACGTTGAGCCAAGCCAACTTTCTTCCCTCAGTCATGCAATTCTCACTCAAGCAATAGCAATATTATTCGGTACTCTCCTTATTCTAGGAAGCAACATTCTTTCACGCTGGCTAAACAAAATAAAAACTTTTGGACTTGAAAAATAGAGGTAACAACATGACTGAAATCAACTACGGACCGCTACAACAACTGATTGGCACTTGGAAAGGCGATAAAGGCACAGACATTGCCCCTGAACCATCGGGTGAAGAAAACAATCCTTATTTTGAGACCATTACCTTTGAAGCCATTGGTGATGTGAGCAATGCGGAAACACAAACTTTGGCTGTATTGCACTACAAACAAATCGTGCAACGCGCTGAAAATGGCGATGTATTCCATCATCAAGTGGGTTATTGGTCGTGGGATTCGGACACGGGCGTGATTACGCATTCATTTGTCATTCCGCGCGGTGTCGGCGTGGTGGCATGTGGTAGAGTGTTGGATTCGGATGAAGCGGATGTGACCGTGATTGAAGTGTCTGGTGAAGAAACAGGTTTTGATGGCGGCATTGCCCAAT